>JACRAO010000122.1 GCA_016213345.1 Bdellovibrio sp.
AGATATCACAGCCAGCGATCCAGGTACCAGAGTTATTTTTATAATCGTCGTGTGAACTTTTTTTCTCTAGTGTAAGATAACTGATACACTTTCTTGCATCTAAAATATTTTTTTCTACAAAAGCTTGCGTGGGACAAGATGTTATACATCGATTGCAATTGCCACAGTAATTTGGCAAAGGTTTTGGGTTAAGTTCTAGTGGCTTGTTAATCAGTACGGCTGCAAGCAAAAAGAAGCTCCCTGATTTTGGATGAATAAGTATGGTGTTTTTTCCGATCCAGCCCAAGCCCGCAAACATTGCCCAACTTCTTTCTAAAAGTGCACTTGTATCTATGCAAATTTTCCATTTCAGTGGAGTGATATGATTTGCGTTCCAGCTTTGTGTAACATTATGCATTAATATCTCTAGTTTTTTTTTAATTCTTACGTGATAATCTTCACCGCGTAAGTAGCGCGCATACTTAGGATATGGTTTGTGTTGGCTGATATTTGGAGCAATTTCAGAAGCAGAGTATTTTTCTGCTACACAGAATATACTTTTTGCTTCAGGAAATAGTTTTCTTGGGTCTTCTCTTGTGATTTGCCTTTTTATGAGGTAATGCATTTCTCCAGCGTATCCAGCGGCAATCCAGTCTGTGTATTTTTGATAATGTGAGCTATATGTTTTCAGGGTTATTTCAATATCCACCCCTCCAAATGTTAAGAAGTCCAGATTTTTGGCTTCATTAGATAGAAGCGAATAAAGGTTAGTCATATTGCATTTAAATAACAGTAGCAAAAAAATCAGGTGGGATGGACTTTGTGATTTTTACACTTAAAATATTGCCTGATTTTAGTTGTTGAGTATTAACGTGTGATGAAATTTCATTGATAAAAACATTACCATCAATCTCTTGTGACTGCGTAGACATACGGGCTTGAATAAAAAATGATGAGAGAGAATTGTTGTCCTCTATTATGACAGAGCGTTTTTGATTTAGATGTTTTTGATTCCACTGAAAAGCTTGGGCCTTTAAAGCTGCTAATAATTGTTTTTCTCTTTTTCGTTTTATTGTATTGGGAATTTGTTCCTTTAATTTCGAAGCAACGGTTTCCTCTTCTTGTGAGTATCTAAATACACCTACATGGTCTAGTTTAAGCTTTTCTAAGTCACGGCAAAGTTCTTTAAAGTTTTCTTCGGTTTCACTCGGAAAACCCACAATAATAGAAGTTCTAAAAACAATATCTGGAATTTTATTTCTTAATTTTTCAATGAGTGAAAATAGTTTTTTTTTGTTAAGTTTTCTGTTCATTAGATTTAAAATCCGATCATTTGTGTGTTGGATTGGCATGTCTAAATATTTCACAATTTTCTGTTCCCTTGCAATGATTTCGATTAATTCATCAGAAAACTGATCAGGATAAACATAATGTAGTCTTATCCACTCGATGCCTTCGGATTTACAAAGCTCTGGTAGCAGTGTCTCAAGGCGTTGATTGTATTTCCATTCCATACCGTACTCTGTAAGGTCTTGGGCAATTAGGTTGAGTTCTTTCACTCCGCCTTTGGCCAGTGTTTTGGCTTCTGCTACTAGCGATTCGATACTGCGCGATCTGACGTTACCTCTTAGTTTTGGAATAATACAAAAAGAACAGCGACGATTACAGCCCTCAGAAATTTTTAGATAAGCACTATATGTAGATCCAGTTTTGATCCTTAGATCTTTTTCTGTATGTATAAAAGCAGGTTGGTTTATATAAGATCGTTTTGGTATTTCAGCCCCAAATTTTAGTTTGCTTTGATTTAATATTTCAGTAATTTTATGATATAAACCAGTACCTACAAACAAATCTACTTCTGGGAGTTCTTTTTCTAGTTCCTGCCAATAGCGCTGTGATAGGCAACCCGTGACTACTAGTAATTTACACTTGCCTGTGGTTTTATAATCAGACATTTCTAAAACTGTTTCGATTGATTCCTCTTTTGCTGCTTGTATAAAAGAGCAAGTATTTATAATGATCACTTCTGCTTCATTTGGGTTTTGTGTAATTACATAATTGTCTTTTTCTAAACGACCGAGCATTACTTCAGAGTCTACTAAGTTTTTTGGGCATCCAAGGCTAATAAAATATACTTTAGAGTGCTTTTGAGGATCCATAATTAATCGCGAAAATTTGAAAATTGCATAGGAATTTTGATTTGATCTTGTTTGGAGCGCAGAAGTGCCATTGAAGATTGTAGATCGTCTTTGCTTTTACTGCTCACGCGGACTTGTTCGTCTTGAATTTGTGCATGGACTTTCAGTTTACTGTCTTTGAGTTCTTGTATGATGTTTTTGGCTTTATCTTTCGAAATGCCAGCTTGTATGAGGATTTTTTGTCTTACGCTGCCTCCAAAAGCAGCTTCAAGGGTTTGATATTCGAGAGATAAAAGTGAAATACCGCGTTTGATAATTTTGTTTTGCAAAATGTCATTTAGGGCATCCAATTTGCCTTCTTCACTGCACCAAAGTGTTATGGTTTTTTCTTTTTTATCAAAGGCGATTTCTGTTTTTATGCCTTTAAAGTCATAGCGTTGTAACGCTTCTTTGTTTGTCTGATTGATGGCATTATCGAGTTCTTGCCAATTGATTTCAGAAATAATATCAAAAGAAGGCATATTTTGTTCTCCATTTTCTTTTTTATAGAGAGCGAATATATAAAAGTTAATTTATTAAGTCAAATGGTTTTCATTACCTGTCGATGTGCAACTCTGACAATAATGATGACTAAAATAATATCATGAATTTCATAAAGAATTCGATACATACCAACACGAACACGATATTTTTCCTGACCGGACAGCTTTTTGCTGTCTGGGCCGCGAGGATTTTTTGCCAATGTATATATCTTTGCTATTATGCGCTGTTTGTCGGATGATGGAAGGGATTTGATTTCCTTTTGAGCAGATTTTTTGATTTGAATGCTATATGTCGCCATTTTTTTTGAGCTGCCTTACGAACATGTCAAAATCAATTGCGGGTTCGCAAAAACGTTTTGATGTCAAAACGTTATTCAACAATTCTTTCTGTTCCTGGGGGTGGGATGAAATGAAAAAGCGAGTCTTCGAGTTTCTTGCCTAATGTGATTTCTGATAAATCAATTTTTGTAATGTTATCACCGGTTTGTTTAAAGATCATTTTTTGAATTAATTTTTTTGACACATTGATCTCAATTTCTACAGTTTGAACACTGCCGGATGAGCCTAGTTCTGGAATGAGTAAAAACATGTTCCTTTTAAGTTTTTTTATTTTCATAAGTTTTGCAAGAGAAAATGAACCAGAAAGCAATGTGTTCATTAGTGCAGATTGTACTTGAGTAGATTTTTTTTCGATTATCTGACCGTGTTCGTCTTTATCAAAAGGCGGAGTGTAAAACCAAATTTTCTTTCCATCACTTACTAAAATGCTTGGCTCAGGGCTTCGTGTCTCCCATCTGAACTTTCCAGGACGTTTGAAAAGTAAAAGACCTGTTGAGGTTTTTGTTTTTTTTAACAATGGCTGGTCAACTGTTTGTTTAAATTTCGTAAATAATGTGTTTGATTGTTTATAATTTTCCTCAACTTGTTTTAATAAGGCAGGTATTTTAAGCTGCTTGCTAAGAGATGTTAAGGGAAGAAATAATACTAAACTAATAATAAGGAAAGATATTTTTTTTTGCACTATACTTGCTATACTAGTATTTAATGCCCTTAGCGTCAATTCAAGAATGACAGTCCATAAGTAAATACTAGTTCATACATAAATGTGGACTGATGGCTTTGGTTTATATTTTGGTTAAAGTGCTGGAACCTGAAATAAACGCCCATTGTGTCTGTGGTTTGTATGGGTGCCTCAATACCAATTCCCATCATTTCTCTTAGTCCTGTTGAAAATAAGAATCCGAGTGCACCTTTTAAGTTGATATCGCCCAGACCAAATGAGTAAAGTCTCATTTTTGTTTCTAGTGCAAGTTCTGGTGTCCAGAGTTTTCGTAGTTCTTGTGGATTTTCTAAAAAATAATTTTCTTTTAATATTCCTAGTAAATATAGGTTTTCTTTTTCTCCATAACGGTAGCCCAGTCCAAACGCAAGGCCATGTAAGAAGTAAGATGATTGGTATTTGAGATTTGAGTTATCAGATAAAAAATTAATATATTGAAGTTGATATTTTAGTGAGCTATTAAAAAAATTTGTCCATTTTTGAGACCATTCGATTTCTAAACCAGGTTGCCAACTGGTTGTTACGCGTTCGGATTCGTTTTTTACTATAAAGGAACTCAAAGGAGTGCCTACCTCGATTTGATTTAGAGTTGTCTTTTTTTGTTGATTGGGTTGTGTAGAGATATACGTTACGGGCATAAAAGCAGAAATAGATGGCAAGCCTTCTGTAATGATAGAAAATTTAGAAAATTTTGATTTTAAATTCAAAAAACTTAGTATTTTGCGAGTAGTAATTACCGAGCTTGGTGGAGAAATCTCTGCATTACGTGTTAAGACTGGTACGATTGTTTCTTCTAAAGTTGGCCCACCGTGATCTCCCGTGTATTGTTTATTAAAAGACGTATTAGGATTGGCAATCACTAATAAATCTGGATGGGATTTTGATTGAAAATAAGAAGTAATATTTGATATAAAAAATGGATAAAAACCATTTTTTGTATCTTGATCAAAAACTTCTGGACAATGAAATCCGGTTTCTTTTTTTTCAGGAGAGATTAAGTTTATTTTATAATCCCATGAGTTACACGACAGAGATGCTCTTGTTTCTAAAATCCATTGGCCGTTTTTAGACTCAATGAAAATTTTTC
>JACRAO010000123.1 GCA_016213345.1 Bdellovibrio sp.
AGTAATTAAATTTAATTTTATTATTACATTCTACACATGGATTTGGTGTTCGACTCTGCAAGTATTCGTGTATAAAATAATCTATTACTTTCGCTCTAAAAACTTCTTCTGTATTAATTATATAAAAAGGTGCATTAATTTTATCGCAAACACGTCTTGCATCATTGGCGTCTATTGGCGAACAACAACGACTTTCAAAATTTGCAAGATTGGCGTCTCGCAGACGCATATGAACACCAATGACATCATAGCCTTGATTTTTTAAGAGTGCGGCTGTTACTGAGCTATCTACGCCGCCACTCATAGCTACTAACACTTTTGGGTTACTCTGTGTCACTGTTTACTCCTTTGGCTCTCGTATACGTTTTACTACTAATTCCAGAATATTTATAAATTTTTCTAACTCATTCCAGGTATTAGAACAAGATAACGAAATCCGAAGCGAAGCCAATGCATGAGCTTTTGATCTACCCATAGCTAAAAGAACATGAGAAGGCTTAAGTGTACCGCTTGAACATGCCGAACCTGCACTTAGAGAAAAGCCTTCTATATCCAAAGCTATTACTAGGCTTTCGCTATCTATGTTATCGAAACTAATGCTTAAAGTATTTGCTATCCTGGAAACTCCCTCTCCATTGATTATAACGTCAGGAATTCTTTTGCAAATTTCTGATTGCAATCTTTCTCGTAATGGCAAAACCTTAGCTGTAAAATCTGTTAAATTAATATCTTCTGCAGCCAATCCAGCAGCATAGATACCAAGTAGGTTTTCTGTCCCTCCCCTACACCCTTTTTCCTGATATCCTAAAATTAATGGGGAAATAATGGCATCATGCCAAAGAATGCCATTGCCCATAAGTCCACCAATTTTATGCGAAGAAAAAGTAACGAAATCTGCTCCGAGTTCTTTTAGATTGATTTTAATTTTGCCCCATGCTTGCACCGCGTCTACATGCCAATAAATGTTTTTGCCAGACAAATAAGGTTCAAATTTCTCCAAAGGAGTAATTACTCCTGTTTCATTATTAACCCATAATGTACTTAACAAAACAGTTTCTTGTTTTATAAGCTCATCTAGGGCTGAAACAACGGGAATTCCATTTTTATCAACAGGTAAAAAACTAACTTGTATGCCTTTGTCTTGGCACCACTTTGTCATTTGTAAAACACTATCATGCTCCACAGTGGTTGTAATCCAATGAGGGCTTTTACCTGCTAAGCAGAGTGGTTCTAAAACTGAACGAATAACTAACTGGTTAGATTCGGTACCAGAAGAAGTAAAGCAAAGTTGTTCAGACTGATTTGCTATGCCTAAACTTACAGCTATAGCTTCTCTAGATGCAGCCAGAATACGCTTTGACTCCCTGCCATGCCAGTGAATACTAGATGGATTAGATTGGCAGCCAAGAATAAAACGTTCTAAATTATTCTTGATACCTAAACACAGCGGATAATTTGCGTTTGCATCAAGATAAATCGCGCGCTTTTTGAGAAGCTTGAACTCCTGCTGTAGGTTGTACACCTGGGACATGTATGGCTTCGCCTTTGGTTGTTGCTTTTGGTAGTTCCTGAGTACCCTTAGCTTTCCTAATCAGATCACCAACTGATGCTGTAATAAGATACTCGTGCATGATTTGTCCTAGATTTTCAAAATATGTTTTTGTTAAGAGAAACT
>JACRAO010000118.1 GCA_016213345.1 Bdellovibrio sp.
AAGATGACCCTGAAATAACTGCATTTTGGAAACAATGCGTAGAAACCGCGACATGTGATTTTAAAAATATTTATGAAAAACTTTCCGTACATTTTGACTACTACTGGGGTGAAAGTTTTTACAAGCACCTTTTGACTCCCCTGCTAGAATCCCTAAAACAGAAAAAAATTTTGACAGAAAGTGAAGGAGCGTGGATTGTACCACTTACAGACGAATTTGGAAAAGATCTGACACCTTGTATTTTACAAAAAAAAGATGGCGCTACAATTTATGCTACTCGCGATGTTGCGGCTGCTATTTATCGCTATGAAAAATTTCGATTTCAGCGAATGTCTTATATTGTAGGTGCGGATCAAAAACTCCACTTTCAGCAAGTATTTGGTGTATTAAAAAAAATAGGCCACACATGGGCTTCAAATTGTGAGCACATCCCATTTGGAATGTATAGATTTAAAGACGCCAAGATGTCCACTCGTCAGGGAAATTTCGTAACATTCGAAGAAGTTCTGAAACTCACACAAAACAAAGTCAAAGAACTAATGGAACAAAGAACTTTGCAAATAACATTCAATGAAAACGAAAAAGAAGAGGTTTCAGAGCAAATAGCACTAGGTGCACTTGTGTTTTTTGATCTGCATGCAGATCCTATCAAAGATATTGATTTTGATTTAGGCAGGGTCACTGATTTTGAAGGCGAAACTGGGCCATATTTACAATACGCGCATACACGTTGTCACAGCATCTTAAGGAAAGCTAAAGAAAGTTGTGAACTACCAGGCAAAATCTGCTTTGATCCTTCGCTTGTTTCGCTATTAAATCAAAAAGAAGAAATTTTATTAGTTAAGGTTTTGGGTCGTTTTCCATTGCATTTGGAGCGAGCTTTAGAGTTTTCGAAGGCAAGTCAGTTAGCAAATTATCTCATAGATGTAACAAAGGCTTTTGGAGCATTTTATCGTGAGTGTCACGTACTTGGACAAGAACCAAGGCTCACACAAGCAAGATTGATACTAGTAGAAGCAACCCGTCGTATTTTAGCGCGTGGCCTTAGTTTGCTAGGAATACCATTACCTAAAAAAATGTAAGATGTAACAGTAAACAGATTTCAATTAGATATATCGCGCTTTGAAATATTACAGATAAAAATTTTATCACATGCGAAATTTATCATTTTACAATAGGTCATAGTACATAAAAAAATAAATTCGCCTACTAAATAAAATCTTTCGCAGATTTTTATAGACAAATTATTAAAAATAAAATAGTGCATAGCAGCATAACATTGGCGCATGGCGCCAATGGGATTGCGCTAAGCGCTAAGTGTGTGGAGGGACTAATGAATAAAAATATAGGCGTATTTATTTTATGTGTTTCTATTTTACAAGCACCAAATCTTCTAGCAGTAACAAAAAAAGATCCTGTAAACACTACAGATGCTAAAATAAACGCTATTTGTGGTGATTTATTAAAAGGATCTCAACAAATTATTAGTAACCCAAATAAACCATTAAGTGTCTTGGATCTCTTTGATCCTGATCCAGAAAAAAACTTATGTGCCAGGGCACCATCAATGTTCATGAACGCTACACAATACGCTGCATGGCTCATTGCGTCTCAATCGCAACGACCAATCAAGGATCCCATATACGGCATGCGACCTATGAAAATATGGCCAGCACTACACGACGGTGGAAAAGCCGCAGGCGGACACAGGATCATCGGTCAATACCTTGCAATCAATAGCATTGTGGATTTTATCCTTAGCGCCGCAAGAAAAGGCTCCTCTAACGGCAAAATGCTTTTACTAAGAGGCCCAGGCGGAGTTGGTAAAACCGAAATCCTAAACATACTGGCCAACCTTGCCACCAATTTACCTCTGATAGATCCAAAATACACACGCTATACTTTTAGATGGAAAGATTTGGATAAAATTCCAGGCCTAAAAGCACTACTCACAGATGCAAACCCAACTATTGTCAATGAACTTCAGCGCTCACCTCTAGTATTATTCTCTCAAGTTCCTACGTTATTAGAAAAAGCCTTAGATTTTGGTAGACAACACGTCGCTAAAGAACTTGGTTTTGAATTTGCACCACACATAAACCCAGATCCACACACAAAACAAATTCTGAAAGTTTTAGTACTGCATTATTTTCCAAGTAAAGATTACACCGTTAGAGAATATCTACAAATGTTAGAAGCACATGTAGAAATTGTACCAAGAGAAATCGACCCGGATGCTCCACCTGCTCTTATCCGCTATATCGACAAAGACCCAAATTGGACAGAACTCACCTTTGATCAAAACATGTTTAGATATGCATTACTTCAAGACCCAAATAACCCACTGGCTTATCACTACAGGGGACTGATTCCACGTGCAGACGGGTTCCTCTTATTTTTAGACGAACTATTTAGAATGCCACAGCAGGTAATAGATTTTATTTTAGATTTAATTCAAAATGGTGCAGTTCAGAGAGGTGGCGCACCAACTTTGGATTTAGATGCATTAGTAATGGTCACAAGCAATGATGAAAATATAAAACAAGTTGTAGGTGACGGACACGCCGTTCAGGCCTTAATGGGTCGAGCCCAGCAAAGGCCATTTCGTGGCACACTTAATCCAACAGAAGCAATAGCTACTCTAATCGCCATGGTATTGGATAACCCAAAAATTGCAGCAATAAGGAAACAAACACTGTTTGAGATGAAATCACTAACGTCCAACTCTCATTGGGAACCATTTGATTTTAACACTGTATTTCCAGCACCAAACGAAGATGGAAAATATCCAGAATTTGATGGACGTTATGTACTTAGATACGGTTTAGGAAATGACGAATACATCCACATTGCTCCAAGAGCACTCCAAATGATTGCTTTGACTTCTGTTGCAACAAGATTAGTTACCGATCCGAAAGCAGGAAAAGACATTGTCAGCGAAAACGACTTGGTAAAAAAAGCAGATCCATTATTTACAAATCCAGCATTCAGGCTAGAGGTGCTTTTAGGCATAAGAGGACTGCAAAATAAAGAAAGAGCAATGCTAGAGCACATTATGTTTGAGCTCAAAGAAGGAGATACTGGCATACTACCACGCGAAGCTCATACTTGGTTCGAAGAAGCATTAAAACTAGCTCACGAAAATCATAATACGCTCACCCCAGCAGTAGTAGCCAAGGCTTTTAGAAACATCGTTAGTCAAGGCATAGTAGAAATCCCGCCAAATCAAAGACCAGTGTGGATTGCTCTAGCAAAAATGGTAAAATCACATTTTATTGCAGAATTTTTAGGACAAGATGTTACTAATATCATATCTGGAAATCAGTCAAGAGTTGCTGACCTCTATGATGAAATTGTACAAGAAATCTTGGCATTGAGTAAAAATCCTGATGCAAGAATATGGCAATCCGCAGACGGCACCGATAACCCAATTTTGTTTGACCGACTAAGTAAAATCAAAGCCATTTACAAGGTAAAATATCAAAGAGAATTAGATCTTGGGGATATTAAAACATTCAATATTACACGAACTGCAGTAACGGATCGACACCCAGAACTCTTAAGTACAATCCGAAAATTCTTGGTTGATAATGAAATCGAAACCAAATCGCTTACAGCGATTAGAACAGCGTTCGAAGGAAAAGGCCAGAATCCTGAACTCAACACAAGAATCGCAGCAATAAGAGCTGTTTTAGCAGATCATGGATATAACGAAACCGCGTGTCTCGAGGCATTAAGATTTATAGAAGAAATGCGCCTACAA
>JACRAO010000009.1 GCA_016213345.1 Bdellovibrio sp.
AATGGATCATTTGTATGGCTTGTGAAAGTTGGGGGAGAGAGTGCTTTTTTAAAATTTCTATTGGCAAATCTTCTGTAAATGCAGAACTAAATTTTTGTATAGCTTCCCAAAGTATTTTTCTTAAAAGCCTGTTTGATAAATTTTCTATCTCTATATAAATCGGAATTATGCGCCCGACGTTGATATTGGTTGCTTGATCCCAAATGATTTCTGGATGTAGCATTTCAAAATGGTCAAAATGGTCAAAATGGCTATAATTAATTTTAGCAACGCCTGAGACAGTGATTTCCCGATTTTTTGTAAACTGGGTTTCGATTCCATGATATGGATTAAAAAATTTTAACGAAATTGTTTGATAGCCATCTGAGCAAATAGCTTCAAAGAGTGGCTTTGGCCGACTGCGAATTGGGATTTTTTTTGTATAGAGTATTTTTAGTCTTAATGTAGCTTTTTGGCCCACCCTTAGTTGAGCGATTTTGACAAATTCGCTTCGATCTTCGTAGGTTCTAGGAAAAAATGTTAACAAGTCCTTAACAGTTTTGATGTTGTGTTTGGCGAAAATCGTGCTCAGTCTTGGACCTACGCCTTTTACAAACTGTACGGGTGTATCTAGTTTATAAGTACTCCACTGTGTTGATGGTGTACTGGATCTGGCCTCTTGGGGCATGGACGGTAACATCGTCTCCTTCTTTTTTACCAATAAGAGCGCGTGCTATTGGCGATGTAATACTAATTTTTCCTTCTTTAACGTTAGCTTCGTCTACGCCCACGATTTTATAAGTGATTTCTTTTCCGCTGTTGTGGTCTTCTAAGATTACAGTAGCGCCAAAAACAATGTTATCTGATTTTATTTTAGACGAGTCAATGACTCTACAACGTGCAAGTTTAGCATTTATCTCCTGTATACGACCTTCGATAAAGGCCTGTCTCTCTTTTGCGGCAGAATAATCAGCGTTTTCTGAAAGATCTCCGTGACCTCTGGCCACTTCTATAGCTTTAACTACCGCGGGGCGTTCTGTGGTTAAAAGCCGCTTTAATTCTTCTTCTATTTTCTTTTTCCCCTCTACCGTCATTGGGATTTGATCTTCGCCCATAATTGATGATAAATAACATATTTTTGCCGCTAGAGCAATGTGATAGGATGTGCTACTTATGGGGCTATGGTGAAAGGGTATCATGCAGCAATCGCACTGCTGAGTTTCGAGTTCAATTCTCGGTAGCTCCAATTATCGCATCTCAACTTTTCTTTGTTGTATCTGTTTTTGGGGGAGTATTTTTTTCGCTTGCTTGTTGCTCTGGTGTGCTGGGGGTTGCTTCGCCTTCTTGTTTCTGATCTACAGCGCCAGGCACGATGTTTTTTTGTAAACGTTTTATTGTGTCGTTAGCTTTGCGCAATCTATCAGACAGAGAAGCAATAATAGCTTTCATATAATCCGGCACAGTGTCGTAGATTTTTTCTAATGCTTCGAATGTGATTTCGATAGCTTCGACATTAGTGATCGCAACCGCTGTGGCACTTCTTGGTAGACGATCAAAAAAAGAAAGTTCACCCAAAATTTCATTTTGACACGCCCTGGCAATCTCTACAAATGCAGAGCCTTTGACTTTGCGGATTGAAATAGTTCCTTTTTTTATAATGAACAGACTTCTGGATGGGTCATTTTCTCTAAATAGAGTTTCTCCGACCTTGTAGGTTTTTATGGGCGGAGGAGTTGCTGCTGCCATATAATTACAATCGTGCCAGAATGTCTAAGATTTCTCAATTGTTAATTGACAGGTAGCCTGAATAACAATAAAAAGGCCCTAAGCCGAGAATTTACATTTAAAACCTAAAATCTCGGCTAAGTCATAAAAAGGGGGAAATATGAAAGCATTTTCGATAGTTTTATCAGTAGTTGTGGGTTTTCTTTTGATAGTGCAAAATCCGTTAAACGCAGCGCATGGTCCAAAAATTGGGTTTATCTTAAGCACCATGCAAGAAGAGAGGTACCAAAGAGATAAACGGGTTTTTGAAGAAACAGTAAAAAAATTGGGTGGAGAAGTTGTCTTTGCTTCTTGTAATAATAGCGAACAGACACAAGCAGCAGAAGTAGATAACTTGCTTTCTCAGGGTGTGCAAGTACTTGTTATACAGCCAGTAAATGGAGATACTGCCTCAGCTTTTGTGAAACAAGCAAAAGAGGACGGTGTAGCGGTAGTTGATTATGACAGGCTGATAAAAAACGTTCCTATTGATGCTTATGTAACAGAAGACAGTAATAGAGTTGGTGAACTGCAGGCAGAAGCTGCCGCCAGATTTACAAAGGGCAAGGGAAATTATGTAATTTTGATGGGGCAAGCCGGGCACTCTGTTGCTGAAGCTAGAACTGCCGGAGTTCTTAAAGTATTAAAAAACTACCCTGAAATTAAAATAGTAGTTAAACAATATCACCAAGGTTGGTCTCCAAATTTAGCTATGCAAACTACAGAAAACGCTCTTACTCAACATAAAAATAATATTCAAGCAGTGCTGGCAAATAACTCAGGCATGGCACATGGAGCTGTTCAAGCATTAGAAGAGCAAAAATTAACTAATAAAGTTTTTATTGCTGGAGCAGATGCTGATTTAGCTGCTATTCGCGATATTGTAGTGGGTAAGCAGCAGTTCGAAGTTTTCATTTCTATTCACGATATGGCACAAAAAGCAGCGGAGACTGCAATGGCAATTGCACAAAAAAAGCAGTTCCATTTTGATTCTGAAGTATTTAATGGACATAGCAAAATTAAAACCATAAACACACCTGTTTTTGCTGTAGATAAGGAACAGATTGAGTCCAGAATAATTAAAACTGGATTTCATACACGCGAGGCTGTCTATGGCAAGACGGCTCAGCTTAAATAATTTATATGCAGGAGTTTTATTTTGTCTAAAGCCATTCATGCCCCTACTTTGGAACCTATTTTAGCGTTTCATCAAGTTTCAAAAACTTTCCCTGGGATGAGGGCTTTAGACAAAATAAGTTTTCAGGTTAGAGAAGGCGAAGTGGTTTCTCTTGTGGGCGAAAATGGCGCTGGAAAATCCACCCTCATGAAAGTACTATCTGGAGTCTGGCCACGGGGAACTTATGATGGAGAAGTTAGATTGCGTGGAGTTCCGGCTTTTTTTAATAATACAAAAGAAGCTATGGCCGCAGGGATAGCCATGATCCATCAGGAGCTTTCACTTTTTCCTGAGTTAACTATTGGTGAGCACCTAGAATTGGATCAGCTTCCATACTGGATCAATTGGAAGCAGCTATTTCAAAGAACGCAAGAATTTTTAGATAAACTTGGGTTTGGTTTGAGTTCTAAAAGCCGCGTGTGTGATCTCTCAATTGGAGGAAAACAGTTAGTCGAGGTTGCTAGAGCATTGTACCGGAAAGCTAAAATTTTAGTTTTTGACGAGCCAACTTCTGCCTTAACAGAAAACGAAGTCATAAAGCTTTATGAAATTATCCAAAAATTAAGACAAGAAAATCGGGCAATTATTTATATTACACATAAAATGAATGAGGTGTTTCATCTAGCTGATCGAATTATAGTCTTGCGTGATGGGCAAAAAGTGGGAGAAATACAGCGTTTACAGAATGGTAAATTGCTTTCAAGATCAGAAATAGAACCAAGACTTATTACGCTAATGGTTGGAAGGCCAATTCAAGATATTTATCCCCTAAAAAACCAAAATTTTGGCTCTGAACTGTTAAGGGTCGAAAATCTTTCACTGCAAACAAATCATGGTGAAAAACTAGTTGATAATTTTAGT
>JACRAO010000119.1 GCA_016213345.1 Bdellovibrio sp.
CTGTTATCAGTACTAAGGCAGTGGCATTCATGGCTTCTGAAATGCCCATTGCTAAAATTGCTTGTCGTTGCACTGGATCGCCTTGTACTGCAATAGAAGCAAAAGCCTTAATGAGGCCCATAATGGTTCCTAAAAGTCCTAACAGAGTTGCAATATTTGCTATGAGTGCCAGGTTTGGAAGTCTTTTTTCTAATTTAGGAATAACTTCTAGGCTTGCGGCATCAATGGCGTTTTGGATTTGTGTTTCGTCTCGCGAAGCTCTTTGAAGTCCGGCTTTTAAAACTTTAGGCAGTGCTGCCTGTCCAGCTCCGTTACAAACTCTAATAGCTCCGTCCAGATCGTTTGCTAAAATATATTTTTGCACTTCGAACATAAATGAAGCACCATCTGTATTGTATTGATAAAACAACCTAATAAATCTTTCGAAAGACACAGCAATAGAGATTGCAAATACAATCATGATCGGAATGAGCGCCCATCCACCTGGACCTTGAAAATCTTTAATAAAATTTTCTAAAAAACTTTGTGCATATACATACGTTTGTGGTTCCATGAGAAAACTTCCTTTCCCTAGTTTGTAAGTTCAAACTGACACTTACCTTCTCAATTTTAAACTAATTAAGTTTCCTTAAGTATCTTAAATATAATGATACCTGATTTAATGTGGTGGTCAACTATTCTAAGAAGTTTTCAAATGCTTTTCTATAGCATTTAAGTATGTTTCTTTTGGTTGATTGCCAATAAATAGTTCTATTGCCTGGCCCTTATTGAAAAAAATAACTGTTGGAATTCCTCGGACATGATATTTACTCGGTGTGTTAGGGTTCTGGTCAATGTTTACTTTGCAGATTTTTATTTTTTCTGTATATTCGGTAGCTATGGCATCAAGGGTAGGGGCCAGTGCTTTGCAGGGATTGCACCACTCTGCCCAAAAATCAACTATTATGAGTTGATTTGATTTTAAGACCATATCCTCAAAGTCAGCATCAGAAACTTCTAAAACATTTTTTATATGTCCCATGATATTATATTTGTTAGCATTGTTTTTATTTCAGGTCGAGGAAGATTTTTATGAATAAAATAAGGGATTATTTATTAGCATCTGCAAATGAGTCAAAAAGTGTCCAGGACGATTTTATTAAAGAAAATATTGTTACGTTGATCGAAGCTGCAAGAATTATTGCTGAAACTATACAAAATGGAGGAAAAATTTTGATTTTTGGTAATGGAGGTTCGGCAGGAGATTCTCAACACATGGCGGCAGAAATGGTAGGCAGACTGCTTGTTGAACGAAGACCACTTCCTGCAATTGCGCTTACTACGGATACTTCTAATCTAACAGCTATCGGCAATGACTATGGATACGAGTTCGTTTTTTTAAGACAAGTTCAAGCTTTAGCAAAAAAAGACGACGTGATTTTTGCTATTTCAACTTCGGGAAATAGTAAAAACGTGTTGTGTGCTGTGGAAGCGGCGCGAAAAATAGGCTGCAAAATACTTGGATTAAGTGGAGGTAGTGGTGGTGAGCTAAAAAAATATTGTGATTTATTTATGTCAGCAAGACTTGGAAAAAATTCAAGCCGTATTCAAGAAGCTCATATTTTTGCAATTCATAGCATTGTTGATTTAATGGATCGTTTTTTTCTTGGGTCTGTCCATGAATAAAAAGAGAGGCGAAAAATATATATGCTTTTTTCTATACCAATAGAAACACATTTAAAAGTAAGCCTTTTGACCAGAATAATTGCTAAAATTATTGATTTACTTTTATTCATGCTATTAGCTATTGTTTTACCCCCTCCTCTTGGGCCATTGTTGGGGTTTTTGTACAGTCTTTTTGCTGATGGATTTTGTTTTGCAAATTTTAGGGGGCAAAGTGTTGGTAAGAAAATTATGGGATTAAAGGTCATTCATAGATTGCAGAAAAGACCTGCTAATTTTAAAGAATCTGCATTACGTAACTTGCCAGTAGGAGTAGTAACGTTTTTTTCATTAATTCCTATTTGGGGATGGTTTATTTTAATTATATTAGGAATTCCATTTATTGTTATCGAAGTTTATCTTATTCATAAAATGGAAGGTGGCCATCGTTTAGGCGATGTCATGGGGGATACAGAAGTTGTTATAGAAAACAAATGAAAAAATTCTATTTAAAACCTATTCCAGCTGCAAAAAAATGGCCTATTTTTTTAGCAACTTTTTTTGCTTATTGCAGTCTTTATCTGATCACAAATAGGATTCATCTAGGGGCGCCAGTACAATTATTTTCTTTATGGATTGATCAAGTGGTTCCGTTTATGAGTTTTACTGTTTGGGTTTATTTAACACATTTATTTTTTGTAATATCAGTAGTGTATTTTTTTAATGACGACATTATTTTTTCAAGATTTTTTTATGCGCTCAATATTGGTAGTTTGTTGTCGATAGTGATTTTCTTCTTTTATCCTACTACAATTGAAAGAAAGACTCATGTTTTTAGTTTTGTTAATGAAATGGTTTTTTGGTTTGTATATGCGTTAGATAATCCGGTAAATTGCTTTCCTTCTTTACATGTTTTTTGGGTTATGATTGGTTTAATTCCACTTTTTTATAAGAAGCCAAATGGTTTTATTTGGATATTTTTATGGGGTATATTAATTATATTTTCTACAATGACCACTAAGCAGCACTATTCTGTAGATGTACTGGGTGGGACACTTTTAGCTTTTCTGAGTTGGCGATTTACAAAACTGCTGTTTTGATTCATAAGTCCTTAAAATGCTTTTTTTCGTTTAAAAGCTATTTCTGATGTATTTTCGACAGGCTTTTTTCTAACTCTTCCTTTGGCAAATTCTAATGGAATAGGATAATTGAATACTTCCATTAATGCAGATAAAACATTGTGATCCCACTGGTTGGGTTCATTCTCTAGTATTTTTTTAATAGCAATTTCGGGGCTACAACCCTCGGGATTTTCTGGATTTTTAATAGTATAACTGCAAAATTCATTAGCTACTGCAATCAATCGTGCCATGGGATGAATGGCATGTTTTCGTAAACCCACTGGATACCCTTGTCCCGTGCAGTTTTCGTGGTGTTGAAATATAATTTGTAAAATATCATTTGGTATACCTTTTACTTTTCTTAAAATCTCCATGCCGCGCATTGGGTGTGACTCGATAATTTTTGTTTCTTCTGGGCTTCTATCTTGTTTTGGTTTATTTAGAATGTCTCGATCAATTTCTTTTTTACCAACATCATGAAAAAGTCCGCCCATTGAGATCTTATATATATTTACAGGTGAGTTCCATTTTAGCGTTTTTGCAATCATAGCTCCGTATACGCTTACACCAATACAGTGTGCATATAAAAAATCAGTGTGTTCATTGAGTAACTGAATGACTTTAAATAAATCTTCTTGTGCTGTTACGGTTGATACGGTGGCTTCGACCACTGTTTTTGCATTATCAAATGATATTTCGTTAACTCCATTGAGATAAATATCTTCTAGAATAAGTTCATTTGTTTTTCTTAAAAAAAGAAATTTCTTTTCCTTGTTTATGTGTGATGCACTTACGACAGGGGCTAAAAATAAAGAGAATTCGATATATTTACTAAAATCTTCTTTTTTAAGGTAAAGAAATTTAATATTTTTTTCCTTAAACGATTTGATTCGTTCTTGTGACAGATCAGCGCCTTCGTGTGCAATTCTGACATATTTTTGATCAGAAAGTCTTACAAATATATCGTATTTCATTTCTCTGCCAGAGATAAAATCATCTATGTCAATTTTGCAATATTCATAATCATCTGTTTGTGTTTTAATGACTTCTTCTACTGATGGTTCACCAAAAATGTCTTTTAAAAGCTTTAATAAGTCTTCTCTCTTAAAGGGTTTTTCTAAATATTGAGTTGCACCTAGTTCTATGAGTTCTTGTTCTAAGCCCATTTCTGGAAAGCCGGTTATTAAAATTATAGGGATAGGTTTTGTTCTTTTGACAAAATGCATGAGTTCAATGCCGTTTACTTCTGGTAAACGAATATCGCTAATGATGAGATCCATTGTTTCAAAACCAAGGATGTTTTGTGCAACACGGCCATTGCTTGCCTCGAAAACCTGATAGCCATCAAGTTCTAGATTTCTTCTGAGCACATTACGAAACGCGTCATCATCTTCGACAAGCAGGATTTTCTTTCCGGATATGGCAATACTGTCTTCCTCGGACATAAAAAACTCACAACCTCATATATTAGTGTATCTGATTTTTTTTAGGGGGCCACCACAATAATTAATGCAGTAAATAATGTGGTCTAATAGGTAATGAACTGCTTCCTGTTAACAGGACTGTTTCAGTTACCGAACAGTTTCTAGTTTGCAGTTATTTCAACTTTAACGATCCAACAAACTGGTTAAAATCTTCTTCCTCCTGGGCATATTGTTCCGGCCTCGCAACATACATCAAGTCATAAACACATTCTTTCTTTTGAAACACAATAGCTCGCAATTTCGTCTCTTGAGAGGCTAATTTACCCTGTATAATAGTATTCAAAGCTGGATAATTATTAAGCGTAGTCGGCGTTTCAGATTTATAGCTTATATCAGAAATACCCATGAACAAAAGCTCTGTCATTTTATGTAGATCTTGTGTTTTATCTTCATAGCTTTTTCTGCAAGCTGTATTTAGTGAAATAACTGAAGCCGTCTTTTTTGATTGAAAAGACAAGTCTGAAATATCTGATAAGTTTGCAGTATCTCCAGTGTTTTCATCGGTTTGTGGATTTAATTTTTGCCAATTAGGGTTTTGTTTTGATATGTCAAGAATTTCATATTCGTTTGTTTTTTCTTCAACAGGTTTTACTTGCCCAACCAGTAGAGCACAACTAGGCGCTAAAAAGATTAATAGTAAAATATTTATGGTTTTAATAAAAAAAATTTTGCGCGGCATTAGTATTGTAAATTTCTCTTATAGTCAGAAAAAAAGCAATATAAAAACGTCAAAACAATATCAACTTTTGTGCCTTCTTTGACACTTGGTCAATATTTACTAGTCAAATCTGCCTAAGCAAAAAAATTTTATAGTAAAAATTTTCCTACAATTTTCACCATTTATTATATTTTTTTCACAACAGGCGCCGTTGGCACTCTCTTTGCTTACTATATTAATGTGACTTTTTGACTAGGATGGTTTTTTAACCGAGCAAGGAAGCTCAAAATATGCGTCTTTTCTATGTTCTAGCGATTTTATTATCATGTTTTTCTTATGCTCAAAATCTTCAAACTAATTTTATCAAACATCATAGTTTTAAAACACACAGTAGACTAGTTTTTGGCTTTGAACCTACTACTGATGTAAGATGGATCGATAATGCTAAGGGATTCGAAATTTTATTGTCTCATGCTTCATTGTCTGATTTGGGAGCACCGTTTGGACAAGAGGAGAAATGGCTAAAAGACATTTATGCATCGCTTCATGCTGCTATTGTTCATGATACTAGGCTTGCTTCGTTAAAAATTCAAGAAACAAAAGATGGTGTAAAAATATTAGGAATTTGGAAATTTCCTGCTGGTAAAAAAACATTGGCCAATCCTAAAATGGAACATTTTGATTATCGTGACTTTAGTCCACCACGATATATTGTTGATTTCTGGCTCAAACAAGGTCCAACTCTCTTAGAAGTAAAAACTAAAGAATCCAAAATTAAGAAAATTAAACTTCAAAAAGAGGACATAGCTTTAGCTAAAAAGAAAGAACAAACCAGACAAAATCTACGTAAACAAAAAGAAGAATTAGAAGATATTATTCAATTTTGCAATCTTCCTCAGGATGATAGTAACGCAGTTTTTTTACCTTTCTACCCTGTTCATGAAAGTGTGAATTTTAAGCCATGGTTTTGGAATAATTTGCCAGATCAAAATTATATATATCCGGAGCCAAATGGAGATGGATCAGAACAAAAATATGTAAAACTTGCACTTGCTCTCTATAAAAGAGGAAATTCTGCACTTGCCTTGAAGGTTATTGAATTTTTGGAGGCGGAGTTTCCTTCTTCTACTTATCTTGGTGAGACTGATTTTTTAAAAGCGAATGCCTTACTTAAAGTTGGCTTAAAAAATGAAGCAAAACAAGTAATGGAACAAATTTTGCTTCACAAAAAGGATCCACAGGCGACGTTTCAGACTGCTGTTTTTTTGGCTGCAAATGCTTTAGAATCCAATGCACACTTATTAGCACTTGAGCATTTTTTGTGGTTAATTCAAAATGATTCCGAGCATCCATTAGTGTGGGCTTTTCATTTCGCTGCTGCAGAATCACTTTATTCTTTAAAGCAAATAGAAAGGGCTGCAAAAGAGTATCAGTGGGTATTGCTTAATGCTCCAACTGCTGAACTTAGAGCACAAAGTGCTTTGCGTATAGGAGATTTGTATTTATTAAGACATGAATACGACAGATCCTTAGCAGCTTATTATCAAGGACTTAAAAATTTTCCAGAAGAAGCTAAAAAATTTCCAAGTATTCATATTAATCGAGCAGAGAGTCTGTATTGGCTGAAAGATTGGGACAGGGCTGAAGCTGAGTTTAAAAAGTTTTTAGAGAATTTTCCCTCTCATCCAGCAGGTTGGAGAGCTACATTCAGATTGGGCGAAATCTATGCAAGAAAAGTCGGTACCGAAGTCCAATCTACTTCGCGAAAATGGTTTTATGAAACCATAAATCGCTATCCTACAAGCGCAGGTAGTACTTTGGCAAAAATGAAACTTATACCATGTGGAGATCATGCGGGTTTGGATTTTATTGGCATTAAACGGTTTTTTGAACTAGAAGTTAAAGATTTTATAAATATTACAGAGCTTGATCTAAAGAAATTTCCGGACTTCAAAGCTTTAACCAAAGTTCGTACTTATGTTTCGCTGGGACAGTTTTCTGAGGCTGTGAGTGCATCTATTGATGAGATGGAAACTTTAAAGTCACAATCCACCGTGAAGGACCAAGTCGAAAAAGTTTTGCAATCAGTATTTAGAAAAACTGTTTTAAAATTAATTGAGGACGGTAAAAAATTCGAAGCGCTTAATTTTTACCAGACCAATTTGATTTTTCATCCAGAAGTAAAAAACATTTTACATGGTAGTGAATCTGATTATTTATACAAACTTTCGCAAACGGCTTCTGATTTAGAGTTGGGCGAAGTTGCAAAAGATTTAATAAAAAGTGCACAAAAAATAGACGCAAGTATTCAAGCAAGAACGCCTGCTTCACAAGCAACTGATGCTAGCGATATTTTGATTGACGAGAAATTAAAAATTTCTGAAAAGAAATTTACTGAAGCCAAAGCGCTTTGGATATTAGAAGGATTTACGGCAGATAAAAAAATCAGAGAATTATTATCACCTGTAATACCTGAATCGTCTTATTCTCACGAAAGTGAAATTATATTAGGATTATTGGATGAGAAAAAAAGTGAGTTTAATCTTGCTCTTATGCATGCGCTTAAATCACAACTTCTACATGGTCATAATGTGTCGCTTCATTTTTGGATTGCTTCTCTTTACTTCAAAACAGGTGATTTTCAGTCTGCATTACAGATTGTTAGAAATATAAAAGATGGAAATTATAAACAACAGCAAAATGACATGTATTCTTACTTAAAGTTTACAGATTCTCCGTCACCTCAAGTACTTTTGCAATTTGAGGCAGAACTCTTATGTGAGCTAAAGAGCTGGCATGAGTGTTCGGATCAATATTTGAAATTATTAGAAAAAAATTATGGCGGACAACGTACTTTGTATGAGTATTCAAAAGCTTTAATTCATATCGGGGACGACAAGAATCTTAAAATAGCTCAGGATAAGCTTGAGTTACTTGCAAAGTCTAAGGAAGAAAGTGTTTGGAGAAAACTGGCAAGTGAAACACTTGCGAATCTAAAAGCCAAGGAGGGCAAAATATGACAGAAATTGTGACTGCAGATCATAGGATGTTAGAGATCATTGAACTAACTAAAACGGTTGCAACCAGTAAAGCAACAGTACTGATACAGGGAGATAGCGGAACTGGCAAGGAGCTCATTGCGCATTTAATACATATGCATAGTCCAAGAGCAGCCCGCCCTTTTGTGGCAATTAATTGTGCTGCTATACCTGATAATTTGTTAGAAAGCGAGCTTTTCGGTTACGAACGAGGTGCATTTACTGGCGCAGTAAACACCAAGGCTGGAAAATTTGAGTTTGCCAATGGAGGAACCCTTCTGCTAGACGAAATTTCTGAAATGGATATTAGACTACAAGCAAAGCTACTTAGGGTGATTCAAGAAGGTGAGGTAGATCGAATTGGTGGCAGAAATGCTATAGCTGTAGATGTAAGAATCATTGCAACCACAAATCGAAATCTATCAGAGTGTGTAAAAGAAGGTAAACTAAGAGAAGATTTATTTTACAGATTAAATGTCGTTAATCTCAAGTTGCCTCCTTTGAAAGAACGAATTGGTGATATCAAATTATTGTCTTTATATTTTATTAAAATTTATGCAGAGAAAAATAATAAAAACATTCAAAACATAACTGAAGCTGGAATTGCGTTACTTAATTCACATTCGTGGCCTGGCAATATCAGAGAACTAGAAAATGTTATAGAAAGATCTATGTTGACTGCAAGCGATGGATTGATCACTGAAAAGGATATTCAAATTGATCGAAGCCAAAATAAAATTTCAGACGAACAACTTGCCTGGCTCCCGGGGAAAACACTTAATGACATCGAAAGAAATGTGATTTTAGAGGCTTTACAATATCACAATGGTAATCGCACACACACGGCGCGGGCATTGGGAATTTCAATCAGGACCTTAAGAAATAAACTTGCTGAGTATCGCAGACTTGGCATTAGAGGACTCTATGTCTGATAGTGGATTTGATCCAGTGATTGGGGCGTTAAATACATCCTTAAACTTAAGACTCCTCAATCAAAACGTAATTTCTTCAAACATTGCAAATGCAGATACACCAGGATACAAAGCAAAAGCTCTGGAGTTCGAAACGGCATTTCGTAGAGCACTTGAGTCTGATCAGGGTATGCAACCTCTACAGACACATCCTGAGCATTTAAAGTCTAGCGTCATAGATCCTGTTTATCCTGAAATATACGAAGATCCCCATGGTCTTGAGACTTTAGATGGAAATACGGTTGATCGATCCCAAGAGATGGCAAAAATGGCAGAAAATCAAATTCTTTATGATGCTTCAGCAGAGTTATTAAAAAGAAAGCTTGGCATGCTTAAGTATTCGGTTACTGAGGGGGGAGGTAATAGATAATGGATTTTTTTTCGTCCATGAGGGTAAGTGCTAGCGGACTCGAAGCGCAGACAAAAAGAATGAATACCGTTTCAAGTAATATAGCAAATGCAGAAACAACTCAAACCCCTGAGGGTGGGCCTTATAAGCGCAAAGATCCAGTTTTTACAGCCACTACTGACCGGGAAAGTTTTGGTGAAATTTTACAAAATAAATTAGATGAAGAAATACAAGGTGTCGTAGTCGAGGATATTGTAAAAGATGAACGTCCACCGCGTATGGTTTACAATCCCTCACATCCTCAGGCCAATGAAGAAGGATACGTAGCTATGCCTAATATTAATCCAGTTGAGGAAATGGCAAATATGATCAGTGCGCAGAGATCATATGAGGCTAATGTAACTGCGATGAATGCTGCCAAATCAATGGCTCAAAAAGCATTAGAAATAGGTAAATAACCATGGAATTTGATTCATTAAAAATAGAAAATTTGAGCCCTAAAATTAATTTTAACCAAGACGTAAATATACCTGATAGCACATTAAATATTGCAAAAAATATTACACCAGAATTAAAATCAGAAACATCATCTAAAAGTTTTTCTGAACTATTAAAAGATTCATTTGAGAAAGTGAACGAATATCAAATTCAAGCAGATAGGTCAGTAAAAGAACTCGTAGCCGGTAGAAATAAAAATATACATGAGACTATGCTTGCAGTAGAACGAGCTGATATTTCACTGAAACTAATGATGCAGGTTAGAAATAAATTGATTGATGCATATAGAGAAATAATGAGAATGCAGGTTTAAAAGTGAGGTGAACTGTGGGTGAATTTTTAACAAAAGTATTTAATCAAATTTTAGAATTTACAAAAGGGCTTTCGATAGGAAAGAAACTTGCTGTGGTGCTAACCGGAGCAGGCATTATAGCTGCTCTTGTTGCGTTGTTCTTTTGGGCAGGGGAAAAAACTTACCAGCCACTAGCAACTAATGTAGCTCCAGAAGAAGCGGCTAATGTAATTCGTATTTTGAGAGATAAGCATATTCCGTTTAAAGTTGATTCTACAGGAAAGAACATTTTGGTTCCGCCCGAAAGTCTTTTAGAGCTGAGATTAGAACTGGCAGCTCTAGGCTTGCCGCAAGTAAATGTAGTAGGTTATGAAATTTTTGATAAACAATCATTAGGTACAACCAGTTTTGTTCAAAAAATGAACCAAAAAAGGGCCTTAGAAGGTGAGTTAATGCGGACAATTGGCTCCATCAAAGGAGTTAGGCGTTCCAGAGTTCATTTGGCTATCCCTCAAAAAAGTGCATTTGTAGAGGACCAAAAAAAGCCAAGTGCTTCTGTTGTTTTAGATCTTGAGCCAGGAGTTGCTCTATCTGAAAAACAAATTTACGGGATTAGCAACCTGGTTTCTAGGGCAATTGAGGGCATGGATCAACAAGAAGTTGTGATTGTAGATTCTAACGGAAAAATGCTTTCAAAAAATATTCATGATCCATTGACAGCAGTTACTGCCACGCAGTTTGATTTTAGACAAAAATATGAAGAAGATTTAGAGAAAAGAATCGAAGGTTTGCTCTCTAAAATAGTAGGTGAAGGTAGAGTAGCAGTTCGTGTTAATTCTGAAATTGATTTTTCACAGGTCAATGAAACACAAACTATTTATGATCCAGATGGTTCTGCAATACGCTCTATTCAGAAGAATACAAAAACCATGGAAGGCAATCGACCTGGCCCTGGTGGATTACCGGGTCAGGCTTCGAATAATCCAGGACAGCCGCCCACGCAAAACACTACCCAAACATCAAGTCGCTCAGAAACCAAGATGAATGATGAAACTACTAATTTTGAAATTCCACAAACTGTTAGAAAAACTTTGAAGCCCTCAGGAACTGCAAAGAAATTATCAATAGCGGTTCTTGTGGATGGTAAAACTGTGAAAACGAAAGATAAAGACGGGAAAGTTGAAACTAAAATAGAGCCATGGCCACCTGAAAAGCTAAAGGAATTCGAAGATTTGGTAACCATGGCTGCCGGAATTGATAAAAAACGCGGAGATACTTTAGAAATCAAAAACATGGAGTTTACACATGAAGATTTTGATGAAGCGCAAAAAATAATTTTAGAGCAAGAAAAAAAGACGTATTTTCAGAATTTGATTGTTTATGTAGTAGTGGGACTCATTATATTACTGTTCTTTTTCCTAGTCGTTAGACCATTTATAAAGTGGGTCACAGAAAATACAACTCATAGTGTTGACGCTTTCTTGCCACAGACTATCGAAGAGTTAGAAAAAATCCAAAAAACACAAACATTGCCAGAAATCGAAGAAGTAGTTCCAGTGCTACCAGATAAAGTCGATCCAGAGAAAGTAGAAGGCGATATGATTAAAGAAAAAATAGTGACTTTGGTTGATACAAATCCGCACAAAGCGGCTTTGATTTTAAGGGATTGGCTCCATGCAGAAGCCATAAAGAAAGAAAAAAGTGAAAAAGAAGGTGGGGCGGCTACTGGAAAAACAAAATCAGCATGAGGTAAAATATGGGCTATGAAAATTATGAAGATCTATCAGGCATAGAGAAAGCAGCATTGTTGCTAAATGTTTTAGGTAATCAGGTAACTGCACAAGTTTTCAAAAAAATGAAGGATAATGACGTCAAACGACTTGTGGGTGCAATGTCACAAGTAGCAAAGGCGCCGATTCCTGTTGTTAAGCAAGTATTAGAAGATTTTTATGTCGAGATTGCAGAAGAAGAATCATTGATTTTTGGACACGCACAAGGCAGAGATTTTGTCTTAGCCACACTAGGCGAAGAAAGGGCAAAGACAGTGCTTGGACAACTTTCGATGTTAGAAGGTAGCCGCACTCTTGAGGCATTGGAGCTTGTTGATTCTCGTACATTGACAAATTTCTTGGTAAATGAACACCCGCAAACAATTGCTTTGATTTTAGCACATTTGGAAGCTGATAAGAAATGCGATGTATTGAAACGTTTGCCAGAAGTCATTCAGACAGAGGTAGTCTTGAGAATTTCAAGTCTGGATTTTATTTCACCAAATTTGATTGCAGAAGTTGACGGAGTGTTAAAACAAGAACTAGCTACACTAGGATCTATAGATACTCAACATCTGGGCGGAGTGCAGCCAATTGCTGAAATGTTAAACGTTATGGATAAAACAAGTGAGCAAAACATTATGGCACGTGTCGAAGAAAAAGACCCTCAACTTGCGGAAGAAATACGGAAACTCATGTTTGTTTTCGAAGATATTGTGTTTATTGATGACAGGGGTATGCAACTATTGCTCAAGGATGTTCCTAACGATAAGTTGGTTATTGCTCTTAAGACTGCTCCAGAAGAGATTAAAGAGAAAATATTTAGAAATATTTCTAAACGTGCGGCACAACTTCTTAGAGAAGATTTAGAAGCAATGGGACCAGTCAGGCTATCCGATGTAGAGACTGCACAGCAAGAAATAGTGAATGTCGCAAAACGACTTGAAAATGAGGGTAAAATTATTATTAGCCGTGGCGGTGAAGGGGACGCACTTGTGTGATGCAAAATAAATTTCAAAATTTAACACTTAAAAAAGAAGAAAATACAAATGGAGATCTTGGAGTTATAAAGTGTGATGAAAATGAAGGACCTGCAATACAGGAATATCAGTTTGAAAGTATTCAATCTCAGAGTGACTATCTGCATGCGAAATCAAAGTTTGGTGCATTGGCTGCTACTGATTTAGATAAAAAAAAGACAAATAAGCATTTAACTAAGAGAGATAATCGTTTTCAGGTCAGTCCGGTGTTAAGGGAAATTTTATCTATCGAAGAAGAAGAAAAAAGAGCTATCGAAGAGAAAGTGCGTACAAGAGTTAGCACTCTTTCTGACGAAATAAAGGAACGTGCGTGGTCGTCTGGGTATGAAGAAGGAAAAAAGCAAGGCTACAATGACTCGTTTCAGAAATATAAAGACGAAGGCCAGATACGCGTTAAAGAATTCGAAAAATTTATTTCAGAGTGTGAAAATGCAAAAGCTGAAATATTTAAGTCAAATGAACGTTTTTTAATAGAGCTTATTTATCGCATCACACGGATGATTTTATTGAAAGAATTAGAAACTGATAAAGAATATTTACTTCGTTTAACAAAAGAACTTATCGAAAAAGTGGGTGTTAGGGATAATATTACCATTAAACTAAATACTGAAGATATGGCCACAGCAGAGCAGCTAAAAGCAGGGCTGACAAAATCATTGGGTATACTTTCTAATTTAGGTATAGAGATGTCAAATGCGGTGAAGAGAGGAGGTTGTGTGATTGAGACGCAGTGGAATGTGATAGATGCTAATATTGAGACGCAGTTGCATGGGATTTATGAGGGACTATTAGGGAGGAAGTCGTAAGCTGGTGCGTTGTAATATTAATTTTTTATGAAGTGGAGTTAGGATATTTTTAAAATAATTTTATTCGCTCAGGCGCGGCATCCTGCCTCTGGGGCCCCCTTGGCCATCCCTGGCCGGGTCGCATCCAGCTCCCCCAAGGCCTTCTCTCACAAAATTATTTTAAAAATATTCGAGCTGACTTTAGATAGGTTATTTTTTACAGGTACTTTTCAGATAAATAGTAAAAATTAATGTTCTAGTGCACTAGATTTCTATAGGGGCGTGAGAAATGATGTATGAGATTGAGAAAAATTTTTATCAAGAACAACTAGAGCGGGCGCTGCTTTATCATTCTGCTGGGAAAATCACAAAATCCCTGGGCCTAATATACGAAGCCCATCTTCCAGGTGCTTCTGTGGGAAGTATTTGTCGTATTCTTCACTCTTCTGATCCACACTCAGAACAAGGCGTGGATGCTGAAGTAGTTGGGTTTGAAGATCAAAAAGTACTTCTCATGCCGTTCGAAGATGCGCATGCGGTCAATAATGACAGTCTTGTCGTGTTAAAGAAGAGGGCTTCGACAGTTTTAGTTGGGAGTTCACTTTTGGGCAGAGTCATTGATCCTATGGGCATGCCCATAGACGGAAAGGGAACACTCGAAAAGCATGGAGCATTATTCGAAGAACGTACCCTCTATCACAGATCAATTGAGCCACTCGAGAGAGAAATAATTACTGAGCCATTAGATTTGGGGATTCGTTCTATCAATGGACTCTTAACTTGTGGCAAGGGCCAACGAGTTGGAGTTATGGCAGGCTCTGGCGTTGGCAAAAGTGTTTTACTAGGCATGATGGCAAGACATACAAAAGCTGATGTCAATGTCGTAGCGCTCATTGGTGAACGAGGAAGAGAAGTGAGAGAATTTATTGAACTGGATCTTGGCAAGGAGGGTTTGGCGCGATCTGTGGTTGTAGTGGCAACATCTGATAAATCTCCTTTATGTAGAATGCGTGGAGCATTTTTAGCAGCTACTGTTGCTGAGTATTTTAGAAGCCAGGGATTGGATGTTTTATTCTTAATGGATTCGATTACACGTTTTTGTATGGCTCAAAGAGAAATTGGTCTGTCAATGGGGGAGCCGCCGGCTTCGAAGGGTTATACGCCAAGCGTGTTTTCGACTTTGCCGAAGTTGCTAGAGCGATTTGGTACTGCTCCAAAAAAGGGGAGTATTACGGCACTTTTAACGGTTTTAGTCGAAAATGATGACTTAGATGATCCAGTTGCTGATTCGTCGAGAGCTATTTTGGATGGACATTTGGTGTTGTCTAGAAAAATATCACAAAGCAATTTATATCCGGCAATTGATATTTTACAAAGCACAAGCAGAGTAATGAAGACGGTTGCAAAAAAAGAGCATTATGAATGGGCCAATCAAGTAAAGGAATGGATCGCAGTTTATCAGCAAGTTGAAGATTTGCTAAATATTGGAGCTTATAGCCGTGGCACAAATCCCAAGATTGACCAGGCTATTTTTGTTCATGAGAAAATCATTAGTTATCTTAGACAATCTATGGAAGAAAAATGTGACTATGCTTCTAGCTTGGCTGCACTTCAGTCAATTTGTCTTGCTGGAGAAGCGTTTATGAATAGTGGCAAGAAATAAATTAATAGAGTATAGTGTGTTTAATGATTTCTGGCATTGGTATAGATCTTGTTTCACATTCTCAAGTAAAATCTGTGTTTTTAAAACATGAAAAGCGTTTTATTGCACGTATTGCGCATACGGTTGACATAAAACATGCTCCTGTAGAAAGCTCTTCACAGTGGCTTTCTTATTGGGCTTCCAGGTTTGCAGTAAAAGAAGCTTGTGCAAAAGCATTAGGTACTGGATTTGGCAAAGCACTCGCCTTAAAGGAAATTGGAGTTGATAAAAATAAATCAGGGCAGCCATTTTTAGTGTTTTCTAAAAAACTTTTAAAAATTTTAAAACAAATGAAAATTTCAAAAACTCACGTCTCACTTTCTCATACCCGTACGGAAAGCATAGCTATAGTGATTTTAGAAAAATAGTTTGGAAGACGCAACTTACAAATGGGCCAATTTACGCAAGAATGCTGGAACCAGTGGTGATACACATATGCCCGGCTAGCTTAGAACTAATCAATAAGCATGGCGTATCGACCAGTTGAAGAGTTGGCTTGAATTGATTGGAGCCCATTCCAGTCAATTCTAGAGGAGTCAGAGGTTTGTCTGGCTCCTTAACTTCAAAATCCTTTTCTTATATTTTAGCTTAAATTCTCAGGTTTGATCCATTTGTCATTGCATGGACCATGTCCGTGCGTATTTGCGTCTTTTGGTCCAATTTTAAACTGCATCTTCCACACGTGCTCCAAGGGTGAGGTAGTTAATCTAATAGGGCAAACACTACCTACACATGTTTGCCTCACTGCAAAATTTTCAGTCTTTTTTTTTATATAAATAAAGTAGAAAATAAAATTAAGATGAAACGATTTCGCTTCAGATTCGAAGCTGTAGAACGAGTCAGACATGCAAAGGAACAAGAATCTTTGAGAGTATTGGCAGAGGCACAAAAAAATTTGCGTAACGAAAAAAATAAAAAACAACAACTCCACCAGACTCTTGATGAAACATTGAACA
>JACRAO010000010.1 GCA_016213345.1 Bdellovibrio sp.
AATCATCATTACCATTTTCATTTTAAAATCTGTCTCATATTGTCTTTTCTTTTTTATTTGTCCCACTTCCATATAGCCTCCTGTGTTAATGTAGTATGTCATCACCCTTTGTGATTTTCCACTACATAGGGGGCAATACAGGGTACAGGATGTCCATCTAACTGTAACAGCTAAGCAGTATTTCAGCGATAAAATAAAATACCACCCATGACACTACTGTGACAAAAGATTAATAGATCCATATTACGCTAGCTAATGTATGCAACACGAAGGGTCACCCCTGGGGGTAATACATAGCTTGAATCCTGAAAATACTTATGCGCCAACGCCTGGAGCTTTTTTCCTGAAAACCTGTCAACGCTCACTTTGTGTATTTCCAAGCTCTAAAATTTCAGAAAATTTCCGCCATTTACCTTCGCACACCGAACTACTAACAGGAACCCAAGCCTATGAGCTTTTATTAAAAATCGCCTGCGGTTTAGAAAGCAAAGTCTGTGGCGAAACCGAAGTATTTGGACAACTAAAAAACGTTTGGCAAAATTATTTACAAACACGACAGCCATTTTACTCTTATTTAAATCCATGGTTTCAGCAGCTTTTTAAAGACACAAAAGAAATTCGTTCACTCTACTTGCAAAACGTAGGAAGTCATTCCTACGGCAGCCTTGTCAGAAAACTCATTCGCCGTAACTCACAAAACCCCACTCAAGAACCTGCCTTAGTGATTGGAGCAGGACAATTAGCAAACACTATAATTCCCTGGCTAAACTCACACAACATTTGGCTATGGAACCGAAGTAATAGAGAAATACCAAATACCAGAAGCTTAATAAGCCCAAACGACGAAGCCATGGGCTGGAAAAACGCAACTCACATTATTGTTTGCATTCCAATTGATCCACAAGATGATACCCAAAGAACACAACTCTTAAGCAAAAACAATAAACTACAAACACTTATTCATCTTGGCGGGTCACACACGCAATGTGAAATGTGGAATAAGTTCAAAAATTTTTACTCCCTGGATGATATTTATGCACTTCAACACACTGAAAAAATAGCTCGCCTAAATCAAATTACTCTGGCAAAACAAGCATGTGAAACTAAAGCTTGCTTTAACATATTTGAACTAGAACATGGGTGGGAAGACTTGCCCATGTGCGCTTAGAACTCATAAAGAGAAAAAAATGCGGTCTACTATTAAACTTGGAACACGTCGATCACTTCTTGCTTGGTCCCAAAGCCTTGGAATTGCAAAAACACTAGAGGCATTAAATTCTGACACCTTCCATTCTGTAAAAATCGAACTCGTTGGTATAGAAACCCGTGGTGATAAAATTCAAGACGTCCCACTCAACCAAGTGCAAGGAAAAGAATTTTTTGTAGAAGAACTCGACACGGCCTTACGCTCAGGAGCTGTTGACATGACCGTACATTCCTTAAAAGACTTAAGTCTGGTGAGGCCAAAAGAATTCGTATGCGCTGCTATTCCAAAGCGAGAAAACTCAAGAGACGTAGCCATTTTTAATTCGCATGTAATACCCAAACTACGCTCCAATCAAACTATTAAGATAGGCACTTCCTCCCCCAGAAGACTCGAAAACATCCCACCATTTCTTGCACAAGCATTGCCATGGCAGAAACGCAAACTAGATTTTATTGAGATCAGAGGAAACATCAACACACGCATTGCACGCTTACACGAATTACCACAAAATCCACGGTACCTTGATGGAGTCGTGTTAGCCATGGCTGGTTTAATTAGACTCTGGGCCGATCCAATAGCACGCGAAGAACTAAAAGTTTTATTAAAAGACACGCTTTTAATGATTCTCCCCCTAAAAACTTGCCCTTCAGCCCCAGGCCAAGGAGCCCTAGCAATCGAATGCCTGGCCTCTAACACCGAACTTCGTAAACTCTTGCTTCTTATTCACCATACAGAAACCGAACGCCATGTGCTACAAGAACGAGCACTCTTAAGTGACTGGGGCGGTGGTTGCCACCAAGCATTTGGCGCTACCTCAGTTTGTGAAGGTAAGCTGGGAGATTGTTTTTTTATCAGAGGCAAAAAACCAGATGGCAGTTTTGTAGATGAATTCAAGTGGCATGCACCACCTGCTCTTTCACCCTCTGATAATCCAAGAAATGCATGGAACGGCTTGGACTGGGCCAAAAAATGCACACAAAAAGAACTATTAATAAATACTCTTAATATACATGACAATACTGCTGTTGTTAATCATATACATGAAAACATTGCTGTTGTTAATCATATACATGAAAACGCCATTGCTGTTGTTAATCATATACATGAAAACATTGCTGTTGTTAATCATATACATGAAAACATTGCTGTTTTCATTGCACACTCAAATGCTTTGCCTGAGAAAAATAATTTGACTGCCGATCACCGAATTTACACCTCTGGACTTGAAAGCTGGTTTCGTTTAGCCGCTCAAGGAATATGGGTCGAAGGCTGTGGCGAAGGACTAGGGTTTAACTCTCTCATCGCCACTCTACAAGAACCTGTTTTACAACTACCAAAACTCTCAGATTGGACAATCCTCACACATGATGATGCAACCGAGACATGGAACACAGGAAATGTAATACCAACCTATCGGGTTCGCCACAACTATGACGATCAAGCTAAATCCGCACTCATTAACGCAACACATGTATTTTGGGCGAGCGGTTCTCAATTTATTAGGTTAAAAGACATAGTACAACCCCAGGCACATTTGGCCTGCGGTCCAGGAAAAACTGCTGAGCTTTTACAATCTAAACACATCAAAACTTTAGTTTTTCCGTCTGTAAAGGAGTGGAAACAATGGCTCAAGATTATTTAAAATCCAATCCCACATCACTGCGAAGGCTCAGACAAAGCAATTTTATTCGAGAGCTCATACAAGAAGTCAAAATTTCACACAAGCAGTTTGTGCAACCACTTTTTGTTGTCCAGGATATTGCTAAACGAGAATCTATACCTGCACTTACTGGGGTTTTTAGAGAAACAGCTGAGACACTGATTGCACAAATAGAATCAGACATCGAAGCTGGAGTTCAGAAATTTTTACTCTTTGGAGTGCCTTCAAAAAAAACTACTAATAACTTTAATTTTGATTTTTGTGCAAAACAAATCCAAAACATCAAAAAACACTTCGGAAAAGATATTTTTTTAGCCGTTGATGTTTGTCTTTGTTCATTTACTGAACACGGCCATTGCGGAATACTCGTAAATGACCATATTGAAAATGATAGCACAGTCTCTGAACTCGCCCGCGCTGCTTGCACTTATGCAGAGGCTGGAGCTGATTGTGTAGCTCCAAGCGATATGATGGATGGCAGAGTGCGCGCCATAAGATCTAGCTTAGATGCAAAAAACTATACGCGCACACTAATCATGAGTTATTCAGCCAAGTTTCACTCAAAGTTTTATGGCCCTTTTCGCATCGCTGCCAATTCAGCTCCAAATACAAACACTCTTACAGATCATTTGAAATGCGATCTTCAAGATCGCTCAACTTATCAAATTGATCCAGCTAGACCTAAAGACGCATTTTTGAGCTCACTTAGAGATGCAGAAGAGGGAGCAGATATTTTAATGGTCAAGCCTGGCTTACCTTATTTAGACATTCTTTCACAATTAACAAAACAAATACCTAGGCCCTGGGCAGTTTACGAAGTAAGCGGAGAGTACGCAGCTATTGAGCTGCTTGCAGAAAAAAAACTAATCGCCGCTAGCACTGCTCACCTCGAAGCTTGGATTGCTTTTGCGCGTGCCGGAGCATCTATGATAATTTCTTATGGCGCTCGCAATGCCAAGAACTGGATATATGAATTACTCGCAATCTGAAATACTTTTTGAAAGAGCAAAAAAAACTGCACCAGGTGGCGTACATTCACCGGTGCGATCTTTTCGTGGGGTTGGCGGAATACCAAGGTTTATCAAGTCAGCCAAGGGAGCGGAGCTCACAGACGTCGATGGAAATACTTATATTGATTTTTGTATGTCATGGGGACCACTGATTTTTGGCCACCAAGACGAAGAGATTATGTGCTCCGTTCAAGAGGCACTCCACCGTGGCTGGTCCTACGGCACTGCTGAACCATGGTCGCTAGAACTGGCAGAACTCATTACACAAAACATACCGTGGGTCGAAAAAATCAGATTTGTTAGTTCAGGCACTGAGGCTGTAATGTCTGCCATCCGCTTAGCACGAGCAGCAACTGGGAGAAATAAAATCCTCAAATTTGATGGATGCTATCACGGTCATGCTGATTCAATGCTAGTGCATGCAGGTTCTGGTTTAGCTGAGATGCCAACTCCTGATAGCGCTGGAGTCTCTAAAGCTACAGCTAATGAGTCTATTGTAGCGCCATTAAATGACTCGGTAGTACTTGAAAAAATATTCGAAGCCATGGGAAAAGAAATCGCTGCCATTATTATAGAACCAATACCTGCGAACAATGGACTGCTCATACAAACATCAGATTTTCTCCCTCATGTTTGCAAACTAGCTCGCATGCATGGAGCTTTAGTTATTTTTGACGAAGTAATTACTGGCTTTAGAGTTGCTTTTGGAGGCATGGCTGAACGAACAGGACTCACGCCAGACATAGTCACTTATGGAAAAATAATTGGTGGGGGCTTTCCAGTAGGAGCCTACGGTGGTAGCGCAGACTTAATGGATCTCGTGGCACCATTAGGTCCAGTGTATCAGGCTGGAACACTAAGCGCCAATCCAGTAGCAATGTGTGCTGGGATTGCGACTTTAAAAAAACTAAAACGAGATAATCCTTATATAAAGCTTGAAGCACTAACAATGTTTTTAGCCTCAGAGATTGAAAAGCATACAGGATGGCATGTTCAAAACTTTGCCTCTATTTTTTGGATTGTCTGTGGAAAAATCGAAACTCAAGATGGCATTGTGCGATCTATAACTCAAATACCGACTTCTCAAAAAGAACAATATGCCAAGCTTTTTCATGAGTGCCTAGACCACGGATTTTATTTGGCACCAAGTGGTCATGAAGTTTCATTTTTGTCTACAGCTCATAATAATACTAACATTCACGCTTTTTTGGAAATCTTACATAGGATAATAAATAAATGTTAGAAAATCGCAGACTCAAGGCCATGTTCATAGCTCAAATATGTTGGGTGATATTTATATGCGCTTTGGGTTTTTGGTGGGGCAGTTTGATTTTAAAACATTCTGCCAGAATTGTAGAATTAGAAAAACAACTTGGCATAGTTTCAGGATTGAGTGAAAACAATTGGTCTAAAATGCAACGCATGCTTTACTGGGAAGGGGGAACAGTTTTTATTCTTCTTTTAGCCAGTACTGTTTTGCTTTTTTGGTTGTACTGGCGTGATGTTTTGCGATCTAAATCAATACAGGCGTTTTTTGCATCATTGACACATGAACTGCGAACACCACTCACTAGTATGCGCTTACAAGCCGAAGCCCTGGTCGAGGATAAAAAATATAATGCAACAATGCTAGATCGTCTTCTAGAAGACACTTTGCGCCTAGAGTCTCAAGTAGAAAGAACACTCGAACTTGCCAGAGTCGAAGGCGGAGGTGCACTATACCTGCAGCCTGTGAGATTAAAGCCCTTGATCAAACAAACAATCAAAGCCTGTATCGAAACCCTTCCAAACCAGGTCACAGTTGACATGAAAGTAGAAGACACCGTAGTCAGTGCGGATACAATAGCTGTACAAGTAATACTAAAAAACCTATTTGAGAATTCATTGCGTCACACGTATAAAGAAAAAATTAAAATTACTATTTCTACCATGCCAGACAGAGATGGAATTTGGCTGAAATATAATGACAATGGAGATGGTATCAAAGACAAACAAATCCGTTACGGAAAGATTTTTCAAAAAGGCCAGAAATCAGCAGGTGCGGGGGTCGGGCTTTATTTAATCAGCATTCTAATGCAACGAATGAACGGAAAAACTCGTTTTGAAGCAGGACAAAACTTTCCAGGCTTTCCAGTATCACTTTTGTTTAAAAGGGCTCCAGATGTCTAAGCATATTAAAATACTTTTAGTAGAAGACGAAAAAAATGTTGGTTCGACTTTACACGAACGACTCCAAAAAGATGGATTTCATGCGACGTTGGCAACTACGGGAACAGAAGCCAGGCTTGAGATTTCGCACAATAACTTTGATCTTGTTATATTGGATGTAGGACTCCCGGATGACTCTGGCTTTGAAATTGCAAAAACACTTAGACAAAAGAGACCGTTAACTGCCATTATTTTTCTTACAGCCTTTGGATCTCCAGAAGATCGCATTAGAGGATTAGAACTCGGAGCAGAAGATTATGTTACAAAACCATTTCACCTGAAAGAGCTGTTCTTAAGAATTAAAAATGCATTAAGACGCGCAAAACAACTAACACAAAACACTTTGGATTATAAAAGCACAAAAATTGGCCGGGCACTTATACACCTTGCCAGATTTGAAATCAAAACCGACAAAAAAATTTTACCATTAACTCACAAAGAATGTGCTTTGTTAAAATTACTCATTACCAAAAAAGGAAAGGTGGTTAGCAGAGATGAGATTTTAAATGAAGTTTGGGGAGATAACGAATTTCCAACAACACGAACTGTGGATAATTTTATTATGCGCATAAGACGGATGATCGAAATAGATCCAGAAAAACCACAAATTATTCGAAGTGTGAGAGGCGTGGGTTACCAGCTTTATGTCTAATATTTTTCAATTGGCCTTAGAGAAAAACAATATCAATCGTCCACCTGTTTGGTTTATGCGCCAAGCTGGACGTTACCACACTCACTATCAACAATTAAGACAGAAATATTCATTCATAGATTTATGTAAAAAACCTGAGCTTGCATGTGAAGTGACACTTGGCCCGGTAGAAGACTTTGGTTTTGATGCAGCTATTTTATTTAGTGATTTGCTTTTTCCACTCGAAGTCATGGGTATGGGTTTACAATACAATCCAAGCCCAAAGTTAGACTGGCACTTGCAAACTCTAGATGACTTAAAAAAACTAAAATACGGTGACAAACTTGTCTCACAACTGGATTTTCAAGCCGAAGCCATTGGCATGATTAGGAAGGTACTACGAAAAGAAGTTGGGCTATTGGGTTTTGTAGGTGGGCCACTCACTTTGTTTTTTTATGCTGCAAATGGAACGCATCAAAATAAACTCACAGACGGAGTATTTGCAGGATTTGTAGAGAAGCTGCTTCCACTATTAGCCGACAATATGATTGCGCAAGCTAAAGCTGGCGTTGACGCGATTGCAATTTTTGATACTAGTGCCGGTGAAATCGATCTTAAAACTTACAAAGCTCAAGTGTTGCCAGTATTAAAAATTTTATTGGAGCGCTTTAAATATACCTGTCCTAATACTCCGGTTATTTATTATGCCAAAGGGATAGGTCATGATTTTTGGGAAGAGTTGAAAAAATTACCAATCGCATGTCTTGGGATTGATTGGCGTCATGATATTGCACAAACCTTGTCTTCGTGGCACCAACACTTTGCCATCCAGGGCAATATTGATCCGTCATGGCTCTTATTAACTCAACAAGAACTAGAAATAAAATTACGTCACATATTTATGAAAGTAAAACAATTGCCTCTAAATATGCGCAAAGGCTGGATTTGTGGATTAGGACACGGAGTATTGCCAAATACTCCAGACTACAATATTCGCTTATTTATTAAACTTCAAAAGGAGATTTTTGCTTATGAAATCTGCTCCTGAACTTTTTAAAAAATACAATATACCAGGTCCGAGATATACAAGTTATCCCACCGTGCCTTACTGGGAAAAAGCGCCTACTGAAGCTCAGTGGTTATCGAGTATTCAAAAAAGTCTCACTCAAAGTATGCAAGACGGAATTGGTGCTTCGGTTTATATTCATATCCCATTTTGTCAAAGCTTGTGTACATACTGTGGTTGCAATACACGCATCACACACAATCACTCACATGCAAGCACATACGTAGACACTATTATTAAAGAATGGGAGCTATATCGTAAACATATTTCGAGTGAAATTTTATTATCAGAATTACATTTAGGAGGAGGCACTCCAACATACCTCACACATGAAGAATTAAATAAACTCATTACTGGTATTTTATCCACTATAAAACTATCTGATTTTTATGAGTTCTCTATTGAAACAGACCCACGAGTAACTAGACAAGAACATTTAGAGACACTGGCAAGTTTAAATTTTAAAAGACTTAGTCTAGGAATTCAGGATTTTGATCCAAAAGTACAAAACATAGTCCACCGCACTCAAAGCGAAGCACAAGTTCGCTCTGTTACTGATATGGCGCGTAAACTAGGATTTGAAAGTATTAATTATGACCTAGTTTATGGTTTACCGCTACAGACATCAAAAAGCATTGAGCAGACTATACAGGCAGTTTGCCGTCTTAGGCCGGATCGAATTGCCTTTTATGGTTATGCTCATGTTCCATGGATTAAACCCAGTCAAAGGAGATTTACAGAAGCTGATTTACCATCTGCAGACGAAAGACGTGCACTTTATGAACTTGGTAGAACGCTACTGGAATGTGCGGGATATTATGAAATAGGGATGGATCATTTTGCACTTAAAACAGATTCACTCTGGAGTGCTAGTGTTAACGGGAAACTGCATAGAAATTTTATGGGATATATTTCAAGACAAGTATCTCCACTCATAGGGCTTGGCGTATCTTCGATTGGGGATTGCTGGAGTGTATTTGCTCAAAACGAAAAACAGCTTGAAAAATACACTCAATGTATAGAAGCAGAAAAATTACCTATTTTTCGTGGTCATATGCTCAACGATGAAGATATAATATTGCGGCAGCATATTTTAAATTTGATGACCAGGCTTACAACAGAATGGGATTTATCGGAAAATTACACAGCTTGGCTGGATTCGGTACCTCCAAAACTAACTGAATTTATTGAAGATGCTCTTTTGGAGGTTGAAACACAACAAAGGTGTGTTCGATGTAAAATTAGCGAAAGCGGCAGACCATTTATGAGAAATATTTGCATGGCCTTTGATGCCCGTCTCAATCGCCAAGCCCCAAAAACTCAGTTATTTAGTAAGACGATCTGAAAAATTTTATAACCATTACTGTAGCTATTGGGCCTGTGCTTCCTCAAACGTTAGGTACTTAAGAGCTTCCTCATCATCTCCAATCAAGTAGAAAAGGGGGCTTGGATTTTTAGGACACACACCATATCCGAGAATTAGGCCATCAAGTAACTGACCGGCCATGTCCCACGGAAATGCCAAAAGTTTGGAGTTCAGAAAGCCTTGAAAAGCCTGCAACAGCACAGCCGCAAGATCATCCATGTTAAAAATACCTAAAGCCTGTCTGATCCATGCAAACTTGTCCGAGAATCCGACAATCAAAAGATCACCGTTCTTTTTAACCCTGATTGCTTCATAGTATGTTTGTTCTGTGGAGAAACCCCAAACTTCGTTATTTTGTTCAGGCTTAAGTGGCAAGTAATGAGGGGCATAATTTTTTATGCGATGAAACTCGCTAAAAGCAGCGTTATCAAGCACTATGTCGCTAAATTTAGTGAACTTATACCAGATATTATCATCCGGTTTGACCATCATGCTGGATCGGCTTAATGAATAAAAAATTCTACAATCATAGTGCTTGTCCATTACTATGGCATCAGTAAACGTGATGCTACCATCAGAGTCTCTTATAAACACCGGAGTCTTGGCATTATTGAACTGATCCGAGATAATAGCGATCGCAGGATTCATTATAAATGTTTGCGCAAGTTTTTTAACAGCTTCGCCCGGATCTCCACTAGGATTTTTGCCTCCCATCGCCCATAGCGTGTCTGCCTGGGTGGCATAAAAAATTAATGCTCCACACAAAAACAAAACTACCTTTTTTGATTTGGAATGTTTAGTATTCATAAATCCCTCCATAGTTTATTTCAATTCTTTCTTATATTGAACCAGATAAACTAAAATTTTTGTAGTATTTTATTTGTAATTAAAGTAAAAAGATTAAATATTAGTTTTTTTATCGTCTATATAATATGAGAATTTAAGACTATATTTTTGCAAAATCTGTTGTAAGATAGTGTTTTATTGATACATTCAGCAAAATGCGGAACCCCATGTCATATGTTGATTGACTCTTAGTAGTTCTACTATTTTTAATACAACCTTAGTATAGTAGACATTCAGAATGGCCACAGAACAGATCAAAACAGGCATTTTGCTTCTTAACTTTGGCGGTCCATGGAATTTAAAAGAAGTGAAACCATTTCTTTATAGAGTTTTTTCAGATCCCAATATTCTTGTAAAAATACCAAGTCCCTTAAGAAAATGCCTGGCATTTTTGATTGCTCAAATCAAAGGTGCATACTCTGTTAGAGCATATAAAACCATTGGAGGCTGTTCGCCACAACTGCATTGGACAAAACTTCAAGCTATGAATTTAGAAAATATTTTAAATAATAGATTTTTTAAAATCTCTATTGGAATGCGGGCTTCAAGTCCATCTATTAGCGAAGCTTTGACTGAGCTAAAAGGATGGGGCGCTGAACAATTAATACTTTTGCCACTCTTTCCACAATACTCCACTACAACTACCGGTTCTTGTTTCGAAGAGACCTATAAACAACTCAAAAAACTCAAATGGCAACCAGTAATTAAGGAAATTTGTTCCTGGCCAGATCATCCAGATTACATTAGTCTTTTAATACAAACACTTAACGAAGCCATGCAAAAAGCAAAAACAGAATGGACAAAAGATCATAATATTCCTGTTCACATTATTTTTTCTGCACACTCACTGCCATTAGCTATTGTCAAACGTGGTGACCCTTATTCTCAGGAAATTAATCAAACGTTTTTAAAACTACAAACCTATTGTTTAAATAGTCTTTCAACTCCATGCTCACTTGCTTTTCAGTCCAGAAATGGACGTCTACCATGGCTAGAGCCCTATTTAGAAAACGAACTTATTCGTCTTGCAAAACTAGGATCAAAACGATTAATAATTATACCCATTAGTTTTGTTAGCGATCATATTGAAACACTTTGGGAATTAGACTTATTGTACTCTAAAATTGCAAAAGAAAACGGGATTGAACAATATATTAGAGCCAGAACCTTTAATGACGATATAAAATTTGGAATCTTGTTATACACGATCTTGCTGAAAAGCTCAGATTTTGCTAGCACCATGAATAATGAGGTGTGTTAATAATGTCAACTTTAGTAAAAAAAGATGAAACATACTGGACTGTACTCAACGCCGCAATTGTCTTAGATTTTGAACGTGGCCATCAGCGATGGACGATTAGTGATTTATCACGAAAGAGTAAAGTAACTAGGTCTCTCATCTATTATTACTTTGGAAAATCTCGATCTAGCATTCTGTTAGAAGCTGTCAAGTTAGTTGGCAATGAGGTATTTGGATTTCATGAACGTGAGATGACACTTTGGCGAGAAGGAAAATTTTCAGATTCTATATTGGACGCTGCTGCAATTATGGCAAAATCTCCTCAACTCGGAGCGTTCTATTTAACACACAGAACACGTGATACAGAAATAGGAAAACTACTCCAGGAGATGGAGCAAAAGTATTTTGAAAAATTGTCTTCTTTTTTTCCTGATGCCGCTTTAGATGATTTAATCACCCTATTTGCAATGTTTTTGGGATTTACGTTAACTCCGGAAATAAAAAAAGAATCTCTAGATCGATTTGTAAACAATGCATTGAAGTTGGTAACAAAATCACATGTAAAAACACCATGTGAAAACGTGAAAACGCCCCACATGAATATAGAGATATAATGCGAATATATAAATGATAGGCAATTTAAACCCAAAATATCGAGAAGCGACAGTCGTAGGAGCGGGCATTGCAGGACTATTAGCAGCCTATGCACTAGATAAAAAGAACTACAAAGTTTCTTTAATTGAACAAAACACACGCGTTGGTGGTCTGATTGCAACCCGTACCACCGCATGGGGAATAGCAGAACAAGCAGCACATTCATTTTTAGCCAGTCAAAGTGTATTAGAACTGTGCAGAGATTTAAAAATCGAACTCCTAGGACTCAACAGAAATGCTAAAGCTAAATAT
>JACRAO010000124.1 GCA_016213345.1 Bdellovibrio sp.
GCTTAGAGCAAAAGTTCTGCTTATAATTCCAAAATTGTTTACAAAACCGCAAAGCTAGCTTAATCTTCTTAAAGGAGTTTTCAGTTTTTTTAAAAAAACTGAAAGTCAGATTCTGGTAAAAAAGGAGATTTGCACAGTGAATACACGGAACCTAGTGTCGTTATTACTATTTTGTAGCATGTTTTTAGTTTCTTGCCCCAATGTGTTTGATCCCATCGATAATCCCAGTGGAGATGCACAGCTACTTTCAGCAGCACGCGCTTGTTTTGATCAAGGAAATTTAACCTGTGCAAAAGAGAACTATGGCAAAATCACAGGTACTACAGATGCTGAATACGCTGCAGCAGAAACAGCTTTTACAATTTTAGAAGAAAACGGTGTCGCCATGGGAGATTTTGTTGGTGCTTTTGCATCAGGTGATGCAGCTAAAGCTTTGAGTTCTCTCGCACTAAAATTTGCAAACAAAGCAGGACCAACAACTCGTCAAACAATTTATGGGGCATATAAAAAACTATATTCAATTTCAAGCAACGTAGAGCTTAAGGGTCTTGTACGTTTTGCAACGGCCATTGTGTTAGCTGCAGAAATTTTAGCAGAAAATACGGATAATACAGATGGAGTTGTAAGAAAATCAGACTTTGTAACAACGCCAAGCGGATGCACAAGTGTCACAACTCCAAGCTGTTCCACCAATGCCAGCTGTGACAAAGCGTCTAATAAAATAATAAAATCTGTTAGCTCAGAAAATCTAACACCCACAGCAGTTAGCTCCTTGCCTGCCCTAGATGGGACATTAGACCTGGCTATATTTCAAGGTGCCATGAATGCAATATATTACGCAATGAGCAATGAAATTAATGCCTCTGGAGATTTTAAATCAGGTACCGAAGATTTCTCAAAAACTCTGCAAGAAAGATTCGAACAAGACCCCTTCGGATCTACTTTAGCAACTAAAGTAGATAAATGCTATCGGGCCATCTTAGTAACAGAATTATTTTAATGGGAGATACTCAATGATTAAACATGCAATTTATGTCGCTTTAGCTTTTGGTCTAGCTGCTCTTTTCTTGCTCAAAACCGTTTTTGCACTAGACAATATTATCCGCCCATATCAAGGAGCAAGGAGTTCTGCCATGGGTGGAGTAAAACTTACAACAGGACTTTATGAAGAAAATTTTTGGGCCAACCCAGCAAGGGTTACAGACAATCCAAAAAGTAAAGTACAAATATTAGATTTTTCGACTGAAACATCAATTGGCACAATTAAGAATATGAGCTCACTTATTAAGTCTTTCTTCGGTAGCAGAAGCGAATTACTGACTAATCTGGCTCAAACCGCAGGTAAAAACAATCACTTCCGTATGCAACTAACAATACCTGGCATTTATATTGTAAAAGAAAAAATGAGTTATGCATTTGCGATACAGCTAAACACACAAGCAGATATAGATTTAAGAAAAAGCTTTGCAGTTGAGCCTGATTTTGTAACTGACGTTGGACCTTCTTTCACAGTAGGTAGAAAATTTTTACCAGATGACGCATTGAGTGTGGGGTTAACTTCACACATAACGTATCGTATTTCTTCTCAAGCAGATTTTACATTTATTGACGTATTAAAAGGAAAGGATATAGATCCATTAAAAAGCGGAGGCCAAGGCACACACTTGGATTTTGATTTAGGGTCAACTTATAAGCTCCCTTGGGTATGGAAAGATTGGAACTTTGGAACTAGTTTAGCCATTAATCATATATTAGGTGGAAAATTCAAAAATCTTGGCATCCGACCTTTAAGCCTCAATGCACTGCCCAGAGAGCAACCAAGAACATTAGGAGTTGGCGCGTCTGCTCAAAAAGAAGAAATATGGAAATTATCAAACACAGTCGTAGCTCTTGAGTTTTCTGACATTGGAAATAACCCTAATGGAAGTTTTTTGCGTTGGATTCACATAGGTGCTGAAACCCATTATGGGGTTCTGGCTACACGGCTAGGAATAAATCAAGGCTATTTAACAGCTGGATTGGGCCTAAACACTAAGGCTTTTGTAATGGATCTTTCTACTTATGGTGAAGAAATGAGCTTAAACTCAGGTGGCCTTGAGGATCGCAGATTTATTTTAAGAATCCTCTTTCATATTTAAAAAGACGTGTGTCACTAAAGACATACACCTAAAACCTTTTTCTTATCAAAAAGCCAAAAATATCCGATAATAATAGTGTATGTGGCAAGCACCTGCTCATCGAATGCGTGCAATGGCGCTCGCTAAAAAGAGAGCCAGAGAACGCAATCGTATTTCAATTCATATTAAATCAGTCGAAGGGCACTTAAAACTTCTTGAGGACAAATCAAGTGATCCAGAGCACACTCAAATTTCTATCAAAGTCATATTAAATGATTTTGGTCCCAAAGGTGTTGGTATATTTTCAGAGAAACCATTTCTTATTGGACAAGAAATAGAGCTTTCCTTAGAAAACCCAAGATCACTATGTTTGAAAGGAAAAATCGCCTGGTGTCAGGAATACAATGCCAACACTCATATTCTTTCTGACAAGCCTTGTTCTTATCGCATTGGTATTGTGTTTCAATTTGAAAACGAAGAGCAAGAAAATCAAATCAAAGAATTTTGTATTTCTTTAGAAAAAGAATATCTCTATGGTGTTCCGGCATATGCAATGCCTTCTACGCATGCCAAGGTAGCTTAAATACAGTTTAAGCTAGCAGATTTACAAACTCATCCCAATTATTTCGTAGTTTTGATTTTAGACGCAAAATTGCTTGTGTATGAAGTTGACTAACCCTGCTCTCTGTGACATCTAAAACTTTTCCTATTTCTTTTAAATTTAAATCTTCATAGTAATAAAGTGACAACACCAGGCGTTGCTTTTCTGGTAGATCTTTAATAGCTTCTGCCACCATTTTTTTAACCCATGCTGTGCTCACTTCATGAAAAGGCGTTGGTGATTTTGGATTGCCTTCATTCAGACCATGAAGAGATCTTTTGTCAGCTTTAGAAAAACTCGAAAGATCATCATACGAAAGCAGAGAAACACTTCTAACTTGATTTAACAAACTATGAAATTCTTCCTGGTTTATACCTAGCTCATCACATACTTCTTCTTCAGTGGCTTGCCTGCCCTTTGCACCCTCTATCCTAGAATAACAACGCTCCAGTTGCTTTGCCTTTTCTCTAACAGAACGCGGCACCCAATCTTGTGCCCTGAGTTCATCTAATATGGCTCCTCTAATACGAAATTCTGCATAAGTCTTAAACTTGTTATCACGAGAAACATCATACTTGTCAATTGCATCCATCAACCCAATCACACCAGAAGAAATCAAATCATCCAATTCAATATTGGCCGGCAATCTTGCAGCAATTTTCTGAGCAATATATTTAATAAGACTACTATACTCTACAATAAGTTGATCTCGTGAACTATTAGCCGGTGACACATCTTCTTTTACTAATTTTGCAGTGTGTACTTCATCTTTCACTAACTCTTCTGCTATTTCTTTCTGAAGTGCTTCTTCTTCTGCCTGCTTTTGTTTTGCTTCTTCTTCTGCAGCAATAGCAGCTAAAATTTCCACATCTGTCTCTAGTTTTGTTTTTTTATATTTTGCAATTTGTGTAACTTTTTTTGCTCTTTGGTTTTTATATTTCTGACTTGCATGACTAACGCTCATAGTGCCCCCTCATATAAAGATTACAAATCCATCACTAATGACACAATTCTTTCCTTTGTTGCATATTCCAGGTCATCCGGAATTCTCTGGCCAACTCCGAAATAAACATAAGGCAAACGGGTTTTATTATAAATATTTAATAAATATCCAAAAGTAGTTGCTTCATCAAGTTTGGTAAAAATCACGCCAAAGGGATTAAAGATAGAAAACTTCTTTGCTGTGTCAATAAGTTCTAAATCCCGAGTGGTCCCAGAAAAAACCAATAAGTGTTTTAGATTATCAATGCTCCCCAGTTCAGTTTGTAATTGCCTAAGTGATTCCTCTTCCTTTTGTGAATATCCAGAAGTATCAATAAAAACAATGTCCATAGATCTAAAATCAGATACAGCAGCTTTTAAGTCTTCTGTGCTCATAGCAGACCTGAAAGGAAGATTTAAAATTTTTGCATACGTAGAACATTGATCAAAAGCAGTAGCTTTTTGGGTATCATAATTAATAAGCCCGATTTTCCATTTCTTTATATTTGTTAGTTTCGAAGCCAATTTGGCAATTGTAGTTGTTTTACCCACTCCAGTTGTCCCGATCAGTGCAATTATCTCAGGTGGATTTTCGATTTTTTCCAGTGACCATAACGAAACCGTGTCAATAATTTCTGGACTTTTCATCATTTCAGATGCCACTTCATCTAGCACCAGCTCTCTTTGTTTGGATTTCTCATCACCTAGTTCAAATTGAACATGGCGCATGATTTTTAATGCTAAATTCTTTTCGACTCCATTTATAACTAAGTTCTCAAAACCTTCTAAAAGTGCGGGAGTCGCAAGCACAGGTTTTGCTAGCAAAGATTGAGCTCCAGTTTCAATAGACTGTGTAAACTGTGGTTTAACATCTAGTTCATCTTTTATATCAATATACCGCATGGTGGCTTTAGATTTAAACTCGGGCTTAAACTCTGGTGGGTTATTTTTGATCTTTCCTAATTGCACTATATCTTTTGTTTGAGAAGCTAATTTGTCTAAATTTTTATTAGTATATTTATTATAAATTTCAGCTTGTTTTTCAGCCTTCATTTTTTGAAGCGTCTCTTTTGTTTGGACGGGCAATCTTGCCTCTAAGCTCTTTTTGCTCATTAACGATCGATCACTTACGGCAGCAGTTACTTCAAACGATCCACGCGAAAGAAGTCCAAAGCCCTTTTTATTTTTCTTTGTTTGCAATATTATTGCTTCAGGTCCTAGTTCTATTTTGATAGAGTCC
>JACRAO010000125.1 GCA_016213345.1 Bdellovibrio sp.
GTAGTAATACTTTCTATGGGGAAATAAAATCTCAGTCAAATCATCCGTTAGCCATTGCCTCAACAAAAATTTTTTCAATTTGGCCAACCAGTGTTAGTTCTGATCAAAATTCTAATTTTATTAGCTTAGACACAAACAATGTTACAGGTCTTATTGAGGAAAAGCGTGGCAATTTAAAATCTATTGCCTTTATAATGCCAAGTATTTATGGATACGAATTTAGCATTACAGGTTACAGTTTTAAAACTGCCTGTAACTTTGGCAGTGGAGACGTTTGGTTTAACTCACCCAGCACAGACAGTCTTCCTGAAGCTTTTGTTGCTATTGCAGATTATTTTGAGCAGAATTTGCGCGTAAGTGCTGCTAATTCAAAATTAACAAATATCAATTCACCTGCACTTGATAAACTAAAAGAACTTAAAGAAGATCCACCACAAACAGAAAACATGTTGTTTGAGAAGCTCAAATCTAAAAATCCATTAGAAGCAGCAAGTGCTCTAGATCAGTTAGTAAACAATGGATCAATAGATAAATTTGAAGATTTATTACCTTTCCTGGAACACGGCAGCTTCGTTGTGAGACTAAGAGCTTCGCACTTGATAGCTATAATATTAGCAAAAGAGGCTAATCCACATTTTAAGATTTTAAATAAACTAGATGAACCTTACTTAAGCGAAAAAGCACATAAAGCACTTACTTGGAGCTTAAGTTTTCTCCATCCTTAATTTAAGGACTTAAATTAAAATACATTAGTATAATACCTATTTGATCAACAAAAAATAAAATATCTCGTAAGTGTTGACACTGCGCAATACAGAGGATAATAAGCACTCAGTGTGTGTGTCTGTATATAAAAAAACCGACTAATTATGAGGGACTGATGTTTTATGGGAAGAACTAAAAATATTTCAGCATTGTGTGTTATTATCTTGTGTGTCGCTATTTCGTGTGGGAAATCAAAGCCTACAACAGAAACAGCCAATATACCAACATCGGTTCCAGTTGATCAAAGCTTGGGTTTTAGATCCACTGACGATACACTTGGCCTGAAAGATAAAGCTAATGTTTTAATTAAAAAACCCCAGGGCTTTGGACACGAATTTTTGCTCTTTGCTTCTTTTAGTGATGTTAGCCCTGCTCCAACTAGCCATGGGACACAAGGCAAGATCGTCACTTTTAAGCTGGATTCCCTGGCTAAAAAAGTCTTTATGTTGAAAGCCACCAATGGGCAAAAAGTCACAAAAAGCTTAGGAGATATCCCCGAAACTTTAGCCGTTTTTCCTGTTTTAGAAGAAACAGCAGATTATGTAATGATTGATTTCAATTCAGGAATGGACAGGCTCTACCTTGCAGAAAATTGGCAAGCCACAGATGACGGAGGAAAACAGTATAACGCTACAAAAAATGCATTTGGTTTAGACCTGAAAAAACAGCGCCTTGATTCTATTAGTATTACAGGAAATACATTAGTCATTCACCAAGTTGCCCAAGTAAATATGTTTATAGCTACTCCTACACTAGAAATTCGCTATTTTTTATCTCCTTATGTTGAAAATCAAAATATAAAACCAAAAGAAAATTTTGACTTCAAAAAAGTTGGCTTTTTTGAAGTTAGCACCACTGTCGAAGACGCAGGACGGGAAGTTGCTAATATTTCAAGATGGGATTTCTCTAAACCAGTAACTTTTTATGTAAGCGCAAACACTCCTAAAGATTATGTGCAGGCAATGAAAGACGGAATTTTGTATTGGAACAAAGTAGCAGGTAAAGAAATCTTGAAAGCAGAAGTCGCTCCCGATGGAGTTAATGCCCCAAGCGCTGATTATAACGTTGTGCAATGGGTAGAGTGGGATAACGCCGGGATGGCATATGCGGACGCCTTGAGCGACCCCCGAACTGGTGAAACATTGCATGGTCAAGTGTTTATCACTAGTGTGTTTGCTCTACTCACAAAAGAAAGGGCAGCAAAAATTTTGCGCCGTCTTAAAAACCAATCTCAACAACAAGCTTCACGTGTAACTCTAAAATCATGGCTTGCTTCTGCTAAAAAAAATAAAAAAGCAAATCCATTATCCGACCAACTTCTAGAAAGTCTACTATCAAATGAAAAACTGCAGAAGGCGTTAGAGCCATATTTTAAACTCAATGAAAAACTTGTCCCTTTCTTTGATTTAGTGGACAACATAAATCTTCCTGCACAACTACAATCTGGTAATTTATGCAAATACGATGTCAATGCAAAAATAGCAAAAGGAATTGAAGCCTTGTTAAATTCAGATGCTTCAGATGATTCCGTATTAAGATTTTCTCAAGACATGGTAAGATCAGTGGTTGCTCACGAAGTAGGTCACGTTTTAGGGCTAAGACATAATTTTGCGGGTTCCTTAGGAGCTAAAAAAACAATTAAATCTCAAGAAGACGCTTTCAGCGAGTACATGCTACATGGTGTAGTACCTCATCCAGACGATACCGTCTTTACTTCATCAGTTATGGATTACTTAACTCACGATGTAGATGCATTAACAGGAGCACAACTCATGTTAACTCGTTCCGGCCTGGAATACGATCGCATGGCGTATGATTGGGGCTATTTGGATCGGAGACCAAGTGGTGAAGCAGGTGAACCATTGTTTTGTACAGATAGTGATTTTGGCGGCTGGGATGACTCCGCTATTTATGTGGATTGCGATCGGTTCGATAAAGGTAATAATCCTATCGAATATTTGGCCTGGAAAACTTCGACGAAACTGGAACGTCTTCCTATTGAACTAGCAGAATTTTATATTCATGCAAAAACACCTAGAGATTCGAGGGATGTAGAAAAATTTCATGAAATCAGTCCAGATCCAATAGAATTTGTAGAAGATATAATGGAATTGCAACATACCAAATTGAAGTGGTTCAAAGAATCTTTAAAATCTCTTCCTTTTGAACGGCATAATTTAAGTTTACTAAACTTAAATCCAAAAGAAATCGTAAAAAAAAGGTATGCATGGGTTGAACAAAAAATAGAAGAAATGGACGAAATTAACAGTAATGGCAAAAAAACAGCGGATGGTTTAGATAAATTTTTATTCTCACTTTTACCCGCTCAAGACCGCTCTACTGTAACTATTGTTGATGCATCCACAAAAGCTCTAGACAAGTATCTGGAGCATGATTATGTGGTTAACGGTGTGGGCGAAGACGGTAAAACATATCATTTGACACAAGATGAAATTAGTTGGATCAAAGAAAACGGTAAAATATACTTTTCTAAAATTGAAGAGAAATTATTAGAAAAAGTATTGAACGAATTGAGATGGAATCGATTTGAGTCTCCAAAACTTCTTAAAAAAGTTGCATCTCGTTATTCAGAGATTGCTAAAGCGTTAGTTTTATCACCAGAAGAAAAATTTAAGTTACCTGAAACTTTTTTTAAGAATGATAATAGTAGTGCAAAAAATAACATAGCAACACCAAAGATAGAGTTTGATTGGCAATCTTTAAGTGCGACTTGGTGGGGTGGAACCATGTGGGTGCCTATACCCAAAACCGAAGCTCCTATAGCTGACACTGCTGAGATAGGACCTGCGCCAGCTCCAAGTTCATCTCCAAATTCATTAGGCAAAACGGCAGAGAAAGTAATAATAAAAGCATCTCTTGTTGATTCAAGTAAAGCCTTAACAGCAGTGAAAGCTTTGAAAAACTTTTCTTATAAGCAAGATGTTCGCACAAGCGCTGTCGGACTTTTGAATATAAATCTAGGTGAAGGTGAAGATCGATTGCTAGGGTGGTCTGATGACGCTGTACTGAATATTCATAGAATGCTGAAATTATTAGTTATGGACACCTTTGGAATTGATTGGAAAAAATTAAAAAATGATGACGAACTTGATGAAGAATTTGATCATATGTCTTCTGAAAAAATCTCTGACAGCGATCAAAAGAAATGGTTTTTGCTACAGAAAGAAATTTTAGACAAAATCAAGAAAAGCAAGTCTTCCCCTGATAAAAAAGAACACCATGGTTAATAACATTAATCCCCACGGACCAGAGGGCGCACCGGCCAGGATGGCCAAGGGGCTCCAAAAGCGCCACTTTGAGGACAGGAAGTGCTCCCTGGACTTGCAGGGACACTAATATCTCGTATGGAGTGTCAACAATAGAAGGATTTAGATACAGTTTAGGCAAATTTTTTTTCAGGATGAAGTTTTTTTGCCTTTGCTAAAAGTGCTTCTTTGGCTTCTTTATGCCCTTCGTCCGGAACACAAGCCTCAACTGGACAAACCTGGGCACACTGTGGTTCGGCATTAAACCCAACACACTCAGTGCACTTCTCTACATTAATAACAAATACCTCATCTCCTTGAGAAATTGCTGTATTAGGACACTCCGGCTCACAAGCTCCACAATTATTGCATTCTGTAATAATTTTATAGGCCATTATTTACCCTCTCCCCCTGCATATATAATTATTTGCCTAATAAATCTAGCTAAATTTGTGCCAATTCCTTTAAGACATGCCAGTTCTTAGCTCTCTCCTCTTGTGATTGCTTCAAAAGCTCATTGGGCAGGCCTTCTTTATTAAAACTTTTCGAGAACCTTCCTTCTTTCTTTGCAAACCAAATAAAATCACAAATCTCACCCGTCTTTGGATCCTTATGCCAATCTTCATTTACCGAAGGATTGCCCTTAAGATCCAGGTTTTCTTTGATCGTATTTCCACGCTTTGGATTATAAACAAAAATAGGAAATGCCCTGCTCATCACAGCTGCTTTTGCCCTATCAAAAGACAAATCATCCGAAACACCATGCTCTGGCATACACGGCGAATACGCTATTATCAAAGCCGGTCCCGGAAACTCCAAAGCTTCATGAACAGTTTTAAAAAAATGATTAAAATACGCTGGAGAAACCTGCGCTACGAAAATCTGGGGATGAGCCATGGCAATTAGCCCAAGCTCCTTACGATATTCCTTTTTTCCATGACTGACTTTTCCATAGGCACCCATCTTAGCGTCTTGCCCCATAAACGTAGAACAAGACACCTGCCCCCCAGTGTTAGAATAAACCTGAGTATCCAAGACTAAAATTTTAATATCCTCTTGTGACATCAAAACCCTAGACAAAGACTGAAACCCTATGTCATTCATGGCTCCGTCTCCACCCACTACCCAGACCTTAGTCGATTTTTTTCCCGTCTGATTAAGTCGCATTCTAACACCCAACGCAACAGCAGGAGAGTTTTCAAAAAGTGAATTTGTCCAAGGCACACTAAAAATATTCCAAGGATAAGTAGAACTAAAAACCGAATTACATCCAGTAGCGGCAACAATGACCATGTCTTTTCCGTACTTGGCTCCAGTCACCGCCAACGCCATCTTAAGAGCTGTCATCTCACCACACCCACGACAAGAACCAGCCCCACCCTGATATACCCATGCATTTTCAATCAAAAATAAATCCGTATAAAGCCTTGGATCTATAAACTCATCTTTTGTAATAGGTAAAACATTGTTAACAAAGTGAGATGCTTTATTTTCGAATTCCATTTTATGTTCTGTTTTTGAAATCATCTTTAGAGCGTCATGAGCACCGCTGTGACAAATTTCTACGCACTCTTCACAGCCTTTGCACTTTGTGGGATCTATCCAAAGAGAAAACAATGCCGGTGTTTTATTTTTTCTTTCATAAACAGACCAATATTTCGTTGTCTTTACAAACTTACTCTTAAAAAACTCTCTCTCTTCTACTTGCTCAATTTTTACTAGCCCATCTTGCACTTCTGCATCTGTATTTACACGCGCCAAAATTGCAGCATCAGGACACGCCACCACACACTCAAGACATCCTACACATTTGTCTGAATAATAAATGGGATACATAGACGAAACAGCCGAAAAATTTCTCTCTTTAGCAGTTAGGGGCGGCAAAAGTGACCTTGCCAAAAGCTCATTAGCCGCAATATCTTCACTCCCCTTGCCTTTATTATAAAGATCAATAATTTTTTCTTTAAAAGAACTCAAATCCCTGGTTTTTTGATCAAAATTTAGATCCGAATCCTTTTTTGACATTTTCTATTTCTCCCCCAAAATATTCCGTGGCACTTCTAACACCTCTTTATAACCCCTTTTAATAGCCGTCAAATTATCAGAAACAACTTTCTCTCCTCTTTTGCCAAAATATTTTCTAATAATCCTCTCAACACCAGACATAAGCTCTTCGTAGTTCATACCCTTACGAGAGGCAATGGGAGTTACTTTTAAAAACACACCTAAAAGTACAATTCCCTGCATTCTTTGAATAAGATCAGGATCACTTCCCATTTGCTTAGCTATTCCTTCTGCATCTAACGCAAAACACTTAATACGTCTTTCGATAATTTCTTTTCCAATAGGGGCTGGTATTTTTTTCCTCAACGTTTGAAAATCATTTTTTTCAAGTTGGATCATGAGTGTACCACCACTGCGCAAGCCTCTCAAAATTTCCGGCTGTAAAAACGCATTGAGATCATTGATCACTACCGCCTCGACTCGATTAAGTTCTTGATGAAATCTTAAAGTATCATGAGCAATTGTAAGAAAATAAGAAGTGGGTAATCCCTTTTTTTCAGCTCCATATTTTGGAAAGGCCTGTACCTTAAGCCCAAACAGATCTCCACACACTGAAGCAATAATTTTATTTGTCGTAATCGATCCATACCCACCAATCGAATGTCCTCTAACAGAAAACGATCCTTCAGGCCTGACATCTGGTTCGTTTTTATCATAATAAAGCGCGTCTTCGTGCTTGATCCCTACACAATATCGAGTTTTACCATAAATGCCCTTTTTCATGTTATCAACAATTGCTAAAAAATCACTCACCCTGACATCTCTGCCACCCAAACCACCAGAGCCATGCTGAATAATTGGTATACCCGTTAACCTTGGATAATGCAGTTCTCCTGCTAACGCATTACAAAACGCAGCTTTTATGTCTCTAGCTAACGGATTTTCTAAACTCATAGAATCATCTAAACGCTCCAAAACTGAAATAACATGAACGTTTTTGAGAGCATGAACCACCTCTAGCGCAGGAAACGGCCTGTATGACAAGACACTCAAAACACCAATCTTTAGTTTTTGCTTTTGCCTGAGCCAATCAACTGCAGCCATCGCAGTTTCCATAAAAGAACCCATACCAACAAACGCCAAATCTGCGTCTTCTAATCTATACGAATCAACCAAACCATATTTGCGACCTGTGAGTTCATAAAATTTTAAAAAATTTTGCTTTAAAATACCTGCTATATTTTCATAATATTTTCTCTGTGCCACTTTTCCCTTCATGTACGCATCTTGATTTTGCACAGTCCCACTCATAACCGGTCGCTTAGGATCCATAAAATTTGTCAAAGTCTCATGTGGAGCTTTTAAATAAATTTTTATAAGATCTACTTCCGGACTGCAAAGAGTTTCGACCGTATGAGTTGTTAAAAATCCATCTTGAATATTAAAAAATGGAGTAAACGACTCTTCTGATGTTTTCCTTGCAATAAGACTGAAATCTGAAACTTCTTGCACACTACGCGCAAAAAGCATTCCCCACCCAGTGTCTGCAACTCCCATAACATCATCATGGCCGGCATGAACATTGAGAGCATGATGAGTTAACGCTCTTGCCCCGATTTGAAAAACCATGGGTAATCTTTTTCCACAAATTGTATAGAGAACTTCTTTCATCAAAATCAAGCCCTGCCCGGCTGTAAAATTAGAAACCCGACCACCAGTTAAAGCAAATCCTTCGCATGCGCTTGCCGCTGAATGCTCACTTTCAGGTTCTACAAAAACCAAAGTTTCCCCCCAAACATTTTTTACTCCATCTGCCACTGCTTGCTGAAATCCGACTCCCATATTAGTTGCGGGCGTAATTGGATATGCAGCAGCTCCGCTAGCAATTTTAGTTTCTACCGCAACTACTGCCTGGCTCCCGTCCATTGTGACAGGAACCCCCGGGTAGGGAAAATGCGAGGGTAACGGTATTTGCTGCTCTGCTTCTTCTAAATTTGATTCGTTTGTTAATTCTTCCATGTCCATAAAATCGTCTCATAAAAAACAGGAACTAACCCTAATAAAACCGATGCTATCACTAAACTCCCCAGTACGCATCTCGTGCTTAAGTTCATAGAAAATGTTGTGGTTTCTAAAACCGGCTCTATATACATTTGTCTAACAATCCTTAAATAGTAGTATAGCGAAATAACAGAGTTAATAGCTGCTACAGCAACTAACCAATAAAATCCAGAACTTGCAGCAACACTAAATAGAAAAAACTTTCCTATAAATCCAGAAAGTGGTGGAATTCCGGCTAATCCAAAAAGTCCAATCATCATACTTAAAGCTATTAATGGGTGAGTTCTCGAAAGTCCCTGAAAATCTTTGATATTTTCTTTTCCAGTTTGATCTATAAACCAAATAACGACTAAAAAAACAACAAGGTTAGTAATTCCATAAGCAAATAAATAAAAAACCAGAGACGGCACAGCCTGAGAGTTTGCATTAAAACCACCTAAAAATCCCATAATAAGATATCCAGCCTGCGATATAGCGCTGAAACACATAAAACGTTTTATATTTTCTTGAACAATTGCCACGACATTGCCCAAAGTCATTGTAAGTGCCGATAAAAGCGCAATTGCAAAATAAAAACTCGAAATATCGAAAATTCTAAAAAAAATCTGAAACATTAATACTAGACCAGCACCCTTGGATGCAACTGATAGATAAGCAGTCACTACCGTTGGAGCTCCTTGATAAACATCCGGTGCCCACATATGAAACGGCACAAGTGTCAGCTTAAATCCAATAGCTGAAATCACTAATGCACTAGCAAACCAAAACAAAGGAGAAACATTAATGCTTCGGCCAATCAAAACTAAATCCATAGTACCAGTTAAGCCATAAAAAATACTAAATCCCAATAAAAGCAGAGCTGATGCCAAGGCTCCCAAAACCACATACTTGAGCCCAGCTTCGCTTGAAAGAGCGTCTCTTTTCCAGGCAGTTAAAATAAAAAGTGGCAGAGTAGATAACTCCAAACTCACATATAACGTCAACAAATCTCTTGCTGAAACTAAAAACAGCATACCACTTAAATTGAAAAGCAAAATAGTTAAAAACTCGAAAGAATAGATTTGTTTTTTGTGACACGTTTCTTTTGATTCACCAAGAATAAATGAAAAAGAAGCTATAACAATCACAAAAGCACATAGAATAAAAAAAACTTTTAACCACAAATCAATATTTTCAAGACTAAATTGACCACCAAAACTTTTTCTATTTGATAAAAAGAAAACTGATATAAAAGCCAGAGCAAGTCCTCCAAGAGGAATACTCATTAAGAAATATCTTGTCTCTCGTTTTAAAAACAAATCCACAAACATCAAAGTAAAGGCTGTAATTAAAACAATAATTTCTGTCAGCATTAAATTTTTCCACCTAAACGATTCAATACCGGCCTAATTGCCGGCTCAATAACATCAATCAGTATAGACGGGTAAAGACCAACCACTATCAAAACAGCAACCAATATTCCTGTACTAAGTTTTTCACTCAGTGTGGCATCCCCAAGATTAGAAAACTCTACGTTTTCTATAGGCCCCTGAAACACTCTACCCAAACCCCTTAAAACATAAACTGCAGTTACCACAATCGACAGAGTTGCAATGAGAGTAAAAATTTTCATAAGCACTCCAGATTGCCAAGCATTACCAAAAAACCCACCTAAAAACACGTGACTTTCGGCAATAAATCCAGAGAGTCCTGGCAATCCCAAAGAAGCAAGTCCACCGATATAAAAACAAGTTGCCAGCCACGGCATGACACGGGCTAGCCCTCCCATTTCTGAAATAATCCTCGTATGTGTTCTCCCGTATACCATTCCAATTAGTCCAAAGAAAAGCCCGGTCATTATCCCATGGCTAAACATTTGTATCACTGCGCCTTTCATACCCATGAAATTTAATGCAGAAATCCCAAAAAGCACAAATCCACAATGACTAACTGAAGAATACGCTGTAAAATATTTTAGATCTTTTTGCCAAATCGCCCCAAAAGATCCATACAAAATATTGATGGTGGTTAACCCCATAAAAAACAAACCCCAATACTTTGCTCCTTCAGGAAGCAAGAACACCGCAATCCGAAGCGCACCGTATCCTCCAAGCTTCATCAGCACACCGGCGTGAAGCATACTCACAGCAGTTGGAGCACTTGAGTGCCCATCAGGCGACCAAGTATGCAACGGATACAGCGCACCAATCACACCAAAGCCCACAAAAATCATCGGAAAAACCCATCTCTGAAAATCTACAGGAAAACTCGCAGTAGCTAATTTGATCAAATCAAAAGTATAAAATCCAGAACCATAATAAAGAGCAAAAAATCCAACTAAAATAAAAGCCGAGCCAATCAGCAGCATTAGAGTAAGTTTCATGGCTGCATATTCTTTGGGACCTGTGCCCCAAATGCCAATCAAAAGATACATTGGCAGCACCGCAAGCTCATAAAACATAAAAAATAAAAATAAATCAAAGCTTACAAAAACACCAAACACACCAGTTACTAAAATAAGTAATAAAGCAAAAAATTCCTTTGCTCTTTCTTTCACATTCCAGCTTGCTAAAACTCCAGTAAAAATAATAATGGACGTCAAAACCACCATTGCGAGTGAAATTCCGTCAATGCCTACAAAGTATTGAATTCCTAGACTATCAAACCAAGAAATTTTTTCTACCAGATGAAGCTTAAAAACCAAAGACGTTCTGAGTAACTCTCCATCTCCTTTGGCTTCAGCCCAAAACAAAAAGCTAGTCATTATGGTTAACACAAGATGCAACCCTGTTCCAAAAACACTTATCCAACGAATAAGATGTGAAAACCTCCGAGGAGTCATAATCACTAAAAAAGCCGTTAAAAGTGGTAAAAAAACTAAACAACTAACCTGCATTTTTTTCCTTTACAGTGTCAATAACACAAGCAGTATCACAAGCCCGCCACTGACTAACCAAATACCATAAGTCTGAACCTGCCCGGTTTGTAAAAGCCGCAAGAGCCAACCGGCTTTTCTGGTCACCCAAGCTGTTAGATTTACGCCTCCATCTACTATATGTCTATCAAACCAAGCAACCGGAAACGCGACAAATCTAAAAATAACTTTTTTTGTAATCCACAAATAAACTTCGTCAATATAAAACTTATGTTTTATTACTCCATACACCCAACCGGACTTGAAAACTACATGATCAACAATTTTTCTATCTCCAGTATAGAAAAGCATAGCGAGTAAAAAACCAAAAGCTGCAACTAGCACACCAAAAACAGGTACGAAAAACAATCTATGGGACTCCACTTGACTTTTGGTATAAAAAATCCATTTTGCAATCGGCGTAAACCCGGATATAGCCGCTAAAACAGCAAGCAACAATAACGGCAATGTCATTGTCCACGAAGCCTCTTGTGGCTTATGTACATGTCCATGCCATTTTGCTTCACTCCAAAAAGTTAAAAAATAAACCCTAAACATATAAAAAGAAGTAAGTCCGGCTACTAACAAGGCTATTACAAATGTTAAATACTGATGATTTATAAAAGCAGATAACAAAATTTCATCTTTCGAAAAAAATCCAGAAAAAGGAGGAATCCCAGAAATAGCCAGCGTAGCCACCAGAAACGTCAAATGAGTAATAGGCATAGTTTTTACAAGCCCACCCATTTCCCACACATTGTTGGTATGAAGAGCATGAATAATTGATCCAGCACCTAAAAACAAAAGCGCTTTAAAAAAAGCATGAGTAAACAAATGAAAAAGAGAAGCCGTGTATCCCAATGTATTTCCTCCATGGCACACACCTAAAGCAAACATCATATAACCAATTTGACTAAGCGTAGAAAACGCTAAAACTCTTTTGATATCATCTTGTGTACACCCGATGGTTGCGGCAAACAGGCAAGTAAACGCTCCCATGCATTGCACAAGTCCCAACGCTTCAGGAGATGCAACAAAAAGAGGAAACATTCGTGCAACAAGATACACACCAGCTACTACCATGGTGGCTGCGTGAATAAGAGCTGAAACAGGTGTTGGACCTTCCATAGCATCCGGAAGCCAAATATGCAGAGGAAACATTGCACTTTTACCACAAGCTCCCATAAACACTAAAATCAACGTAAGTGAAAAAATACTTAGTCCAAAAATCATATATGTTTCATGTTTAAAAAATTCGATAAATGCGGGACTTGTCAAATAAGCAAAATCAAATGGCGACAAGACTTGTGACACAACGTGACCTAAGAATGACCGGTAACCATAATAACCCAAAATAAAAATCCCGA
>JACRAO010000011.1 GCA_016213345.1 Bdellovibrio sp.
CTCAAGTCAATTTGTTAACAGGTCAAAAGGGAATTGGGAAAAGAGCCATGGTTCATTACATTGCCCAGTGGCTGTTTTGTTCAGAAAAAGAAAACCTGCTTTCGCCATGTCAAAAATGCTCTCATTGTTTAAAAGCACAAAACCAAAGTTGGGTTGATTTTATCGAAATTTCCTCTTCTCAAACTAACGAAAATTTAAAAATCGAACAGTTTAGAAACTTAAAAGAAACATTAGGTTTTGGAGCTTTTGAAAGTCCTTTTAAAATCATCCACATTCATAACGCTGAACAACTAACCACTCAAGCTGCAAATTCTATACTAAAGCTATTAGAAGAACCGCCTCCAGGCTGGTTATTTTTTGTTACCACTCATGATGCCACGTTACTCCTCACAACCATTGTCTCACGGTGCCAGGTAGTGAGATTAAGCCCCTTTAGTGTCGCACAGATTGAAAAAATTTTAGAAGCTCATAACACTCCAAAAGAGCGCTTATCGGTGTCGGCAAAGCTTTCTCAAGGCAGCTATGAAAAAGCAATAAAACTTTGTTCACAAGAATGCTGGGAAATCAGAAATAAATTTTTCAAATCACTCGAAAATCCTCAAAACGAAATGAACGCGCTAATTGATCAATGCGCAAAAACACCTGTCTTTTTTGAATTGATTTTAGATTTATCAGAAAACATTGTCGAAGACATAATCACTGGTTCTAACATAAACTATGACTATAAAAACACAATACTCAAACTTTCTAAAAATGCAGAGTATAAACTGGGCTCTTTAGATGCGGTTCAAAGATTTTTTTTAGAACTTGGGGAGCGAATCTTCAAAGCCCGCTATGAGCTTGAAACTCCAGTAAACAAAAAGCTTCTTATTCAAGAAGTTTTAACACCCTGGGTTCAACTGGCATGATACAGGTTCAAGGACTTGGCAAAAAATTTAATAACGACAAAACATCAGAATGGCTTTTTAGGGATCTCACGTTTGAAATAAAAGAAAATGAAACCGTAGTTTTCATGGGGGCATCTGGCACAGGAAAAACAACACTTTTAAAAATCATAGGAGGTCTGTTAAATCCTGATCAAGGAAAAATCGAACTCCATAACGAACATCTGGGCATGGTGTTTCAAAAAAACGCGCTTTTTGATTTTTTAACAGCCGAAGAAAATCTCTTGCTTCCCCTCACAGAATGCATGCAACAAACTCAAATAGACGCTAAAAAAGAAGCCCAAGCTTTTTTAGAAGTTGTCGGGCTAAAAGACTCTGCTAAACTTTTTCCTAACGAGCTTTCTGGAGGTATGCAAAAACGCTTAGGAGTTGCAAGAGCTCTGGTGATCAGACCAAAAATATTGTTATATGATGATCCCACAGCAGGACTAGACCCGATTACTTCAAAAAAAATTGCAGATTTGATGATAAAATTAAAAAAGCAATACCAATCCACTGTTTTAATAGTAACTAATGATCTAAAAAGGGCGACCCAATTGGGTGACCGCATTTATTTATTAGCCAATGGCAAACTTTTCGGGGGACTTGAACCTAATGGTTTTCTGCTAAGCAATGAACCACATATAATACAATTTGTTTTTGGTTTAAGGAAGTAATAATATGAGCATTTGCTTTGACAAAGTTTCAAAATCTTTTGGAGGCAAAAAGGTTTTAGATCAGATTTCTTTTGAAATAAATAAAGGAGAAATTTTTTTCATAATTGGAAAAAGCGGCGTTGGAAAATCAGTCACTCTGAAACATATCATTGGATTACTAAAACCAGAACAAGGAAATATATTCTTGGACGAATGTTGTGTGAATGAATTAAACTCTGAAGAGCTGACTATTTTGAGACAAAAATGCGGCATGGTTTTTCAGCACCCTGCACTCTTGGATTTTTTGAACATAAAAGACAATGTATGTTTTGGGATCAGAAATCAACAACTCACTGCAGAAGAACTCAAAAAAAGCGCCTGCGCAAAGCTAGCTCTTGTGCATTTGAATGAAAAAATACTAAATCAATATCCACACGAAGTCTCTTTTGGAATGCAAAAGCGGGTTTCTATTGCACGTGCTTTGACTCTAAATCCTCAATACCTGTTATTTGACGAACCCACAACTAGCTTGGATCCAATATCAAAAAATGCAATTAATGATTTGATTCTAGAGCTTTCACGCTCCTTGAATGTCACAAGCGTAGTTGTTTCGCACGATATAGATTGTGCCCTAAAAATTGCAGATAGAATTTTGGTTTTAGAAGATGGAAAGATCTTAGCATTAGGAACCACAACGGAAATTAAAAATTCTAAAAATCCTTTTTTAATAGAATTTCTTTCTGAAACATTTATAAACTCTTGGGATCAAGTGTCATGATAACTTATGTTAAAAATACTGGTTTTGATTTTCTTCATGAGATAGGAGCAATCACCTCATTTTTTATTCAAGCCATGCGAACATTTAGAAAGACTAAAGACAATTATGATCTCATTACAACACAAATTTCGTTAGTTTTAACACGCTCTTATACGACCGTTATGATTGCAGGTATTTTCGTAGGTGCAATTTTAGTTTTACAATTTGATTTGATGCTCAGAAGCTATGACGCCCAGATTTTTCTAGGTGGACTAAACACATCGGCTCTGGTACGCGAGATTGGCCCATTGCTAATTTCTTTTTTACTTGCTGGAAAAATTGGCGCATATTCTGCTGCTGAACTTGGCACAATGCGAGTTACGGAACAAATAGACGCCATCGAATGCCTGGGTACAAATCCAATTCAATATCTTATAGTGCCACGCATGGTTGCTATTATGATTTCCAGCCTGATTTTATTGATGTTTGGACTTGTCATTAGTATTTTTAGCGCCATGCTAATTGCCCAAGTTTTTTGTGGGGTTAATTTCTTAAGATTTGCTTCGAGTATTCCAAGATTTACCGGCCTTTGGACTATTAGCTCAGGATTTATCAAATCATTGGTTTATAGCACGATTGTCGCCTCTGTTGCGTGTTATAAAGGCTACACTGCAACCGGGGGAGCTAGAGGAGTTGGAAAAGCAGTCACACAAGCTTCTGTTTATGTTTGTTTTTATATAGTAATTGCTAATTTTTTAACCAGTTATTTTTTGGATTTTATTTATGAAATGGGACGTCTTATTTTCGGAATTTATTAAAACTAAATTGAAAACTTTTTTTGAGTTTTATGAATTACTTAAGAAAGTTTTAAAACAAGTTTTTTCTGGTCCACGTCGTGAACACGAGATCAAAACTGCAATTGTCAAATTTGGCTTACAGATACTACCAATTATTGTAATTTCAACGGCATTTACAGGCTTAGTAATAACACAAGAAATAGCCTGGCATTTGCGAGAATCTATTCATGCCATTAGCATGATACCTGGATTTACGGGACAGTTTGTATTACGCGAACTGGGAGTAGTAATTCCTGCACTACTAGTAGTTTCTAATCTTGGAGCTGCATTGACTTCAGAGATCGGGACCATGAAAACGACAGATCAACTAGATGCTCTGAAACTATTAAAGATTGATCTTGTTAGTTTTTTAGTCTACCCACGTTTTATAGCAAGTATTTTTTCTTTAGTGTGTCTAACAATGTTTTCTATTTTTGTTACGCTACTTTTTGCATTAGTAGTGGCAAGCTTGCAATACAATTTTTCTTGGTTAGAATATTTAAATGCTTTAAGGCATTTTGTTGGGTTCAAGGACGTAGTTTGCGCTTTTTTAAAAGCTCTGGTTTTTGGAGCGGTTATTCCACTAATTTCTTGTGTATATGGCTTTAACTGTAAAGAAGGTGCGCAGGGAGTGGGAACTGCTACAACAAACTCTGTTGTCACAAATACATTAGTAGTAATAGGTCTAGATTTTGTTTTAACTTATGTGTCTACGTGGATATTAGGTGCATAATTATACTTAATACGATATCTGTATAACAAATATACAAACCATGTAATATTTATATGCTTTTATAAGGAAAATGACTTATCTGCATACTCTGGCTTCTTGCCAGAAGAGACAAATGAAGATACTATCGGCATGCAACCCGATACAGGACTATAGATCATATAGAGCGGTTAATTGCGCTCTATAGAAGAATATTGACGAAGAAGTCAAAAGTGCAGAGTCATTGTATGCGGCATAAATAGTAGGTAACTCAGTTTATGTTAAACAATTTTTTTATGCCGTTTTCCCAAAAAATTATTTCAACCTTTCCAACTTTTCTTGGTAGTTTTTCTCTTGAAAACACAAAACATTCTGGATTCTTAAATGCTTTTGATAACTGGATTAAATTGGTTGTTATTAGTTCTATGTAAACACTTGAAGAGAAGAACATTTTCTAATGGTTAAAAAATCACGATCTCTTGAGATGAGTGGCACTTGATGATCAATGCAGGATTGAGCAATCAAGATATCCGCTAATTTTGCTTTATGCCCCTTTGATCTTACTTGAGCTCGAAGTCTTCCTGCTCTTTCAAAATATCCGTAAATTACTTCTAAAGCAGGCACTTCTAAAATTAAGGACTGAAAATCCGGGTTCAAAGAATAATCGCTCAAAAGTTCTGTTAAAACAATAGGTGGAAGAGATAAATACTGTTCCTTGAGAGCCAAATCAATAGCTTGGACGTCTTTGCCATTTTCTCCTTGCAAATAAGCAATAAAGGAACTCGTATCAACAGCAAGCAAAATCAATCCTCACGCAATTCTTTTAAATCAATTGAAAATTTTATTTTTCCGCGTAGCTTTCTTAATTCTGAATAAACACAAGAAGCAGCAACTAAACGCAAGCCCTTCCTAACGGTATCTGTAATGCCTTGCCCAGTTGCTTGCGTGGCTTTATCTAATAACTCTTCTGCTACAAAAACAGTGATTTTTTTAGTTTTCACAAATACTCCTACCTCATATGCAGGTACTCTATTGTTGCTTGTGTCCTAGTTGCCGTATCTACTTACAGCATATAATATGGCAATAATCGAGTCAACATCACTTTGCCTCTTACATCTAATTTAATTACTATATATTTCAAGGAGTTACCTAATAATCGGATATGAATATGAACATATTTGGAGTTGTTTTTTAAATATTGGGCAATATTACTTAGCTAGGTACACTTTTTTAGGTATTACAACCAATGATATTTATTAAACTTATTTAATAAATATCTAAAACAAGAATATTTGATGGACTATTAGTAAAATTTATTATATAGAGCATGTTTGGAGTTAGCAGTATAATTGCGAGAAAAAACGCATAAAATAATTTATTTTTCTTTTTTTTACACATTATTTATGGTTATATTTTTTAAGTGAATATTGAATTAAATCCCTTAATTTCAAGTCAAAATCAG
>JACRAO010000130.1 GCA_016213345.1 Bdellovibrio sp.
TGTCCAAAGGGTGAAGTAGAAGAAGTAAAAAAGATACTTACTTGCGTGATGGAAAACGCAATGCAACTTAGTGTGCCGCTTAAGGTTAACGTTTCTGTTGGTGAGAACTGGATGGAACTGTAATTGTGTTTGTGTTGGAGTAAATTATTACTAATGGATTTATTTTGAATTGCCGTAGCATGTGCCACCTAAATCTTAGCCAATACGTTTCAGATAACTTTAAGAGTTCTGGTATTTTGTTTTGAGAGATGGGAAGTTTTATAATCCAATCTTTTGCAAAAAGTAGGGCATAGCTAGCTAGTTTGTCAATATTGTTTGTATTTTTATTTGCTATATTGGCGTTTAAGGCAATGGGACTTTCGATAAAAGCACGATAAAAAGGATATGACAGTAAGTAAAATTCTAAAGTGTTTGATAAGTGTAGTTCGGCTACAGTGCTTTTGAGTTTTTCTATTGCAAAACGAGGTGAAGAGTAGGGATTAGTGGGAAATGACGGGGCTAAAAAAGTAAACTGTTTTGTTTCCAGTGATGGAGGTGGTCTATTAGTTAAGGCCATCTCAAGATTTTCAAGTATTTTAAGTAGTGTTTGTTCACCAAAATCATGTTCAAGATGTTTTATAATCTTTCCATGTGTGCTTAATATATTACTTAAAAAATCTGCTAACTGCATAAAGAGACTCTGTATTTATCAGATATTTAAAATAAAAGCAAATGATTTTCGAACATTCTGCAAACAGCTAGGGGTATAGTCTTTCTAAGACTGGTTGATTTATTAAATCTATAATATTTAATATATTTTCTTTTAAAAACAATAAGTTATCTTTATGTGGCGTTAATATAATAAGCCATTTTCCCGCCCATGTTGCTCCAGGAGTGGGTGTGGTTATTGGTTCAAGATCGGTTTCTGTATAAAGCCAGACCCCCTTTGGCCAAAGATTTTGTATAAGTAATTTATTCCATTTTTCGGCATTTTGTATATTTAACAAGGCTTTAATACCCCAAAACTCCCATCCAGACTCTAAGGCATCTAATGCAATCTCTTTTTCCCATTTGCGATCACATCTCTCAAATGTGTTTTCTTTTAATTTTAACAAAAATTCCTTTGGAAAATTTCTGCTTTCAACATCTTTTATGTTCTTTTGATATTCCTTGGCAAGTAGCACATTTAGTGTCAAATTTTCGAAACTTCTTATGCTTCTTAAGTTTTGGATTTTTTTTTCTAATCCTCTAATGTCATTTAAAAGGTAATCATCACTAATTGCTAATGCGAAGGACTGTTGTGAGTGAGCAATTTCAAGACAACTTCGTAAGATTGTTCTTTGTAAAAGTGTGCGTGTGTTTGGGTTTTGGGCAATTTCTTTAGTTTGTTCCCATTGGCGTTGGTAATCATCTAAAAAGTTGTGAGTCACTTTTTTCTTTCTCTATAGATGGATTGTGTAATGCCTGGTGGACGTTTCATTGATGAAGAATCAGTATTTTTTAATGCAGCAGTTATTTGTGACATGTTTTCTTTGGAAAACGTTTGAGTTTCTTCTTTTTTTTTGCTCTGAGTATTTGTATTTTGTGAAGTGGCTTTCTGTTTTAACTTGAGCAAAGATTGCAGAAGTTTTGGATTTTTCAAAATATTACTATATTTGGGTTGTTTCAAAAACTCAGGGATGTCTCCTAATGATAATTTTCCTTGTTCAGACTGGGTACTCTGTGGAGCTACTGAGGGGGTTGGATTTGTTAAGGGTATATTTTTCGATGGTTCTGATAACTCTGAAATTTGCCCGTTTGATAAACTGTTTTTAATTAACTCCCTTAGTTCTTGAAAATTTTTTAGCAATTCCTCTAAGTCGGCGGTTTTCTCACTTGGCTCGAATTGTTTTGAGGTAAAAAGAAGGTCTCTCCTTACTGAAGAATCCACCATATTCGGATTCTTCTTTACTGAAGAATCCACTATATTCGGATTCTTCTTTACTGAAGAATCCACCATATTCGGATTCTTCTTTACTGAAGAATCCATACCGGCACTCCTTTTAAAAAGTTTGTTATCTCGTTAAGACTTAGGTCTCCAAAATCTGCACGAGAAATCCCGATGCCAGATAATCCCAAAGCGACTAGGTTTTTTCCTAAGCTCTCTAGTGTTTCAGACATTACTTGTTTGTTAGTTACTGATCCCATCTTTTTTCCACAGCCAACTAAAATAAAGTGATAAGTTTTATTTGTTTTTTGTGTTGGTACATAAATGCACTCACCTTTTTTACCAGTCATGGCTTGAGATTTTAAAAAATATGAAAATATTCTCTGAAATCTAAAGTCTATTATACCAGCAAGGCCTCTCAGTGGTCTTTCGTCTTCGTATATTGCAAAGGCTAATCCCCTCAGGTTTTTTGTAAATAGTGCTTTTTCGGCTTTCAAATCTATGTACGTGGCTTGTTGCATATCCATGTTAAGTGTAGCATTAATTGGTTTATTTTTACAAATAAATCATATGTGGTGTGAAAGTACTGCATAGACTTAACGGAGAAAAAACGTTAAACTTACTTAATGCGAACCAATTTGCTTACTAAAGCGGTGCTTTTTCTTGTTTTTCTTGTGACGTTCTCGCCAGGGTCATTGTTTGCTTCAGATTTTAAAATTGCTAGAACCACAGAAGGTATACTGCAACTCTATGGGTCATCTTGCTCAGTTCTCAATGAAGAAGCAAAGCTGATTTTGCAGTGGAAGGTGCGAGTCGAAGGTTCTAACAACGAAGTTATTCCTTCCTGTAAATATGATGCGAAA
>JACRAO010000136.1 GCA_016213345.1 Bdellovibrio sp.
AAAATAGAGATATCAAAAGTGCCACCGCCTAAGTCAAACACGGCAACCGTGCAGTCCTTACCCTTTTTTTCGAGTCCATAAGCTAAGGCGGCAGAAGTTGGTTCGTTAATAATGCGTTTAACGTCTAATCCGGCAATGCGGCCAGCATCTTTTGTGGCCTGTCTTTGAGCATCGTTAAAGTAAGCCGGTACGGTAACCACAGCTTCTGTAATAGTTTCGCCAATATAATCTTCTGCTGTTTTTTTCATTTTTTGTAAAACAAGAGCAGAAATTTCTTGTGGAGAATACTCTCGATCTCCAATTTTCACCCATGCGTCTCCGTTCTTGGCCTCGAAAACTTTAAATGGTGTGGCTTTGATAAACTCTTTTACTTCTTTGGAGTTGTATTTTCTTCCGATAAGACGTTTTGTTTCAGAAACTGTCCTGTCTGGATTTGTAACTGCTTGTCTTTTAGCTGTTTGACCTACTAATTTCTCACCACTGGATGTAAATCCTACAACAGAAGGTGTTGTGTTTGATCCCTCAGCGTTTGGAATAACCTTTGGGTCTCCCCCTTCTAATACTGCAACACATGAGTTTGTGGTCCCTAAATCAATTCCTATAATTTTTCCCATAATATAAAATCCTCTTACTCATAAGATGAGATTAAAAAGGCCAGCGTCAACTACATGGTTAATAAATTTTTTAAGCTTTTTCTTTAGCGATTTCAATTGGTTGAGTTTTTTGTGATTGTGGACCCTGGCTTAGTATAACCCTAGCTGGTCGTAGTAGACGTCCGTGCAGGGTATAGCCTTTCATTTGCTCTTGGGTAATGGTCTGGGCAGTGTGATCTGATGGTTCTGTGCCTATGGCTTCGTGTAGATTGGGGTCAAAAGGTTTATGAAGTGTTTCTAGAGCTTTTACTCCATGTTTTTCTATGGTATTTTTAAGCTGGTTTAAAACCATTTTTAGTCCATTTATTAGCTGTGAGTCTTGAGTGTGCTGTAAAGCTCTTTCTAGGTTGTCTAATACTATAATCAGTTCATAAGCTATTTTTTCCCATCCAAATTGCAGAAGTTCTATTTTTTCTTTTTGGGCTCTTTTTTTAAAGTTTTCGAACTCTGCATATAAATAGACATATTTGTTTTCTTTTTCTGCTAGTTGGTGCTCAAGTGTTTCTAGTTTCTGTGCTTGATTGCTAGTGTCTTTAGGAACCTTATTTTCAGGAACCTCATTTTCTTTTTGTTCTGAAGTTTTATTATTATTTTCTGACAAAAACCAACTCCCTTTTCATATTAATATGGGATTTAGATCATATATGTCAAATTGTTTTAATTATGATGTCAAATTAATGTTTTAATAATTTGATCAGCTAAAGCAAAACCTTTTGGTGTAAGTCTGTAGTGTTTTGAGGAGGGTGCATGGGTTTCTTCAATAATGTGTTCTTCCTGATATTTTTTAAGCCACTCGTTTTGTTTTTGGTTCTTGATCCAGGATTTAGGAAAACCATCACTTAGTCTCAATGTGAGCATCCACCGTTCTAGTTCTTTTTGTTCTGGAGTTAAGATCTCTTCCCATTCTATTGGGGGTTTTTTGTTTTCCAATAGTGTTTTTATATAAGTGTTGAGCAAAGAAGTGTTTTTATATCGTTTTCCTTGGTCTTTGCAATAAGAATGTGCAGAAGGTCCAAGACCTAAATATGATCCCCCTTTCCAATAGTTTAGATTGTGCTTTGCTCGATACCCGGGTTTAGCATAATTTGAAATTTCATAGTGTTCAAAACCATGAGCACTTAACCATTGATCTACGAATAAAAAGTGTTTGAGTTGTGTTTCTTCGTCTGGAAGCTGTGAATATAAAACATTACTTTTAAACAAGGTTAGCAAGTAACAGCTTAAATGAGTAATGGGAAAGGTGAGTAGTTCTGTGAGATTATTTTCTAGATCTTTTAGTGTTTGAGTTGGTACACCACAAAGCAAGTCAACTGAAACGTTTTTAAAACCGGCTTTAAATATGCTAGTTAAAGCATTAAGGGCTTGTTTGCGATCATGAACTCTACCTAAAAGCTTTAGGTGTTTTTGATTAAGGGATTGAATGCCCATGCTAATGCGATTTACTCCAAGAGTTTTATAGCCTTTTAGTTTTTCGAGATTTATGGAGGACGGATTTGCTTCGATTGTCCATTCCGTTGATGGGGTTATTTTTTCTGAAAGTTTAAGTGGAGCTAAAATTTTGTGCATGTTCTTTGGTGGTGTAAGACTTGGGGTACCACCTCCAAAGAAAATAGTTTTTAATGGGTGTGCTAGTTTTCCGTTATACATTTGACATTCTTTATTTAGAGCTTTTTCAAAAAGCGTTATGTCTTCTGATTTCGTTTTATTTTTACCAAGAGAGTAAAAATCACAATCGTGGCATTTGCTTTCACAAAACGGGAAGTGGATGTAGAGAGACTCGAACATGGGAT
>JACRAO010000126.1 GCA_016213345.1 Bdellovibrio sp.
AGCCGGCTCTTTTTAGGAGTTCTTTTGCTTTTTCTGGATTGTGTTGCCGGTATGGATTTTTAAAATCTGGGTCATACCCCGCTAGTCCAGGTGGTATAGGACCTTGTGCCGATAATGCTCTGTAGTTATAAAATAATTTATTATATTCCTCTTGATTATGGGCTACGCTTAGTGCTTGTCTAAGATATTTATTTTTGCCAATCAATGGATCTTCCATATTAAATGAAGTATGTGTAATCTCAAGATTAGCGTTTTTATATATAACAATACCTTTAGTTTTAAGTTCTGATTTTAGTTCTTTTGTAGATGTAATGGCGGAGTCAAAATTATCTTTTGGTATACCGCTATAATCAAGTTTGCCGGCTAAAAACGACAGCCATTGTGGTTGAGATTCTTCAAAAATATAAACAATTATTTTGTCTGACAAAGGCAGTGGTTTTCCAGAGTCATTCAAAAGGTCTTTTTCTTTATCTCCCGGCTCACCTTCTGAAGGGTAGTATTCTTTTCTATAAGTAGGATTTTTTATCCAAACAACTTTTGATGAGGGATTGAACTCTTCTAGCCGAAATGGACCTGTGCCAACTGGGTGATTAATAAATTCTTTCCCATAATATTCTACTGCTTCTTTTGGCACAGCGTATGAATAGGCCATAGCCAAAGAGTATATAAACTGTGCAGATGGCTGCTTAAGAGAAATTTGTAAAGTATATTTGTCAGGAGTTATTAGTCCTTGAACTTCTTTTTGGTAATCTGTTGTTTTATTTTTTGTATTTTCCTCTCTCCATTCGTTAAGTCCCAAAATTTTTCCATCAAAGACCCACCAACCAGCTGATGTGAGTTTAGGGTCAGCAAGTCGTTTAAAGGAGTAAACAAAATCTTGAGCTTCGAGTTCACGCCCTTTGCCTGCTGTTGCTTTGAAACATGGATTGTCCTGAAAGAACACGCCTTTTTTTATTTTAAAAGTAATTTTTTTTCCATCTTTGCTGATTTCTGGCATTGCTTCAGCTAAATTGGGAATCAATGTATATGGTCTTTTTAAATAATGATATTGTACTAGCCCTTCGTAAACATGTCCTATTTCTGTTCCTGAGTATAAATCATCGCTATAAATTGGATCAAGTCCTTTGATTTTTGCTATGGAAAGAAGATGTAAAGTATTTGGTGGATCGGATTTCTTTTTGAACGTACATGCAACAAGAGAAATTAATATAACGAAAATAAAAACTTTACTTTTTAATTGTAATTTTGCCATGGCACACATGTCCTCCAACTGAGAAAACGTAACTGAACAAAGTGGATGTGTCAATTAGGACTTGTGAATAAATAAAAATTACAATTGGCGCTCAGATTTGGTGCAGATTTGGACGAGACGATTGAGAAAAATACGAGGAATACTAGTTGTATTTTGAGTGTTTTTCGATTGAGTCGAGTTCAAATATGCCCAAATATGAGATGCATAGTGTAATTTTTATTTGTTCACAAGTCCTTACGGATTAAATGTAATTTGCCTATCTTTCCATCTAAACTTAATTTCACCATGTGAGGACACAATTTCCCATTTTTTTGGACTAAGTGTCGTTTCCTCTGGCCGGTCAAAGGAAAATGTAATCTGTAAAGCATTTTCGTTCTTTGTGCTGTTTTTCTTTTCCCATATTAGCGCTTTTACCCACGGTTTGTCTTGCCATTTTTTTAGTTGATACAAAAACGTTTCAGTTTCATGAGTGTTCTGCTGTTGGATTTTCAATTCGTCTTTGTCGGTGATTTCAATAATAAGTTTTTCTTCTTTTTCTGAAGGGCATGGAAAGCGGCCTAAAAACAAAGTTATTGCCCATTGCAAAGGTAACCCATTCCATAGTTCGCTCTGGTCTAGTTTTTCTTGAGTGGTTTCTTGATTTGGGCGCTCAATTTTTACCTTATTTTTTTCGTACTTAATAAATGCTTCTCTCCCTCCTAGGAGGTTTGTTACTTCTAGTTGTAGTTGATTTGGTGATTTTACAAAAATATTTGCAGGAAACTGCCCTGACTTATTTGGTGATTTTATTTTTAACCAGGCACTGCCCCTGACTTCGTCAATGTTATTTCCAATTTGACAGATTTCATGAAGCGCTAGTCTTGGGTCTTTATTGTTTAGAACGGGCCTATGAGCGCAGGAGACAACAAAAAGAAAGCATATCAATACTAATGGCATACCAAGCGTGTTTATAGCATGAAAATACACTACTGGCACACTGGAACATCAATTTATTTAAAGTCAGCTCAGATATTTTTAAAATAATTTTGCTACTGTGCTGCTGGAATTCGTTTTTCGGGTACTGGTATGAGATCTGGTAGTGGTTTTGCCAGTGCTTTTTCTTGTTTTAAGTTTACTATTTTGCTTTCAAGTGTCTTTTTTGCGTCCTCATCTAGTGCAATTTTTATAGCTTCTTCATATTTGGCAATGGCTTTTTCTCTTAAGTTTAGCTTGACATAGGCGTCACCTAAATGTTCTAAAATAGTAGATTCATCTGGTTTCAATTTAACAGCTTTTTCTAGCTCTCTTACGGCTTCCTTAAATTGTCCTCTAACAAACAAATACCAACCCCAACTATCTTGTATATAAGCATTATTGGGTTTTAAACTCAAAGCTTTTTTAAGCATTTTGCCAGCGTCATCAAGACGCATGCCTTTTGTTGTCCAAGTGTAACCGACAAAGTTGAGAGCGTCGATGTTATCTGGATTAATTGCTAAAATCTTTTCCATTTGTACTAAGCTCTTATCAGTTAGACCGATTTTTTCATAAAGACTGCCTAGATAATATCTTATTTTTTCATCATCTTGAAACAAAACTAGTGCTTTTTCTAAAATAGATGTCGCTTTTATATAATTTTTTTCTTCTTCTTCTAAATTAGCTTGAAACAAATAAAAAGAAACATTTTTTGGGGATTTTGAAATAACTTCTTCAATGTATGTTTTAGCGGAGCCACGCCCATTTTGTTGTTTAATCAGATATGCTACATGTAGTGCAGAATCTAAAAAAAGTTTTGATTCATGGTTTACTTTTTTAAATTCAGCAATGGCTCCTGAAGAGTTTTTTGTTTCTTCGTATAAGCTTCCTAAATAATAATGTACGCGTTCGGATTCTGGATTTTTTTCTAATATTTTTTTAAATGTTTCAATTGCCTGGTTGTAGGATTTTAACTCCATTTGCACCAATCCTAATTTTACTTGCGAATTCATATCATCTGCATCTAAAACACTAATGGAGTCTAAAAAGGGAAGGGCTTCTTTATATTTTTCTTCTTTTAGTAAAATAGTCACAATACGATTTGCTGCTATTAGGTCTTGGGTTTGAGAAAAAATTTCTTTATAAATTGCTAGCGCTTTTGGATAGGTTTTCTTTTCTTCATAAATTGATCCTAAACTCAATGCTGCCTGATAAAAGGTTGGTTTTATTTTTAATGCAACATTGTATGCTTCGATAGCGTTTTTTTCTTGCTTTAATTTTTGATAAGAGCGCCCCAAATAATACCAAGCTAGTTGGGATTCTTTATTATATTTTTTGATAAATTGTTTTAAAATTTTTACTGCCTCTAGTGGGCGATTGAGTTCGTTTAAAATTTGTACTTTATAGACTATAGTTTCTTCATGTGCGGGTAGTTTTTTTAAGATTTTATCGTATTCTTTTAACGCGAGTTCTTGTTCGTGTGTAGCAGAATATAATCCTGCTAATATTAGCAGTGCGTCTATATAATTTGGATCAATCTTAAGAGCTTCTTTGCATGATTCCATAGCGTCACTGAGAGAGCCTTTCTTGATGTATTCTGCGACTAGGCGAGTATGTATAAGTGGCGAATTTGGATCGAAAACAAGTGCCAATTTATACTCTTCAATTGCTCGGTCTGGATTGCCTTCTGCAACATATGCTTGAGCCATGCTAAAATGGTATTCTGCGAGTGATTTTGCATTTTGTTGTGCTTGTACAGCGTTTTTTTTAGCTTCATTTATATTTGTTGTCTCTGTTTGCTCCTCGCTTGGAGCTCTTTGGGGGGTTTTTAATAAAGGAGCTGAACAACCAAAAATTGTGATTAATAAGAGAATTTCTATACATATAGAGAAGGTTTTTCTTATCATAGGTGCGGTTTCCCCCTTGAGGTAAGCATCGGTATTTCTGGGTTAAACTAAAAAAAATCTTAAGAATTTTAGGCTATTAACGCAGTTGCATTAAGGCATTGCATTATTGTAAAAATTATGGTTTATTTTTTATTAGCCAATGCCAAAGAGTGGCTTGACTTTGATGAAATGGGTTGTTATTTGGCTAGGTAGCATAGCTGACACCATGTGACAGCATGGTGGGCTGTGTGGTAGGTCTATGCATGGATGCAAATGGGGGATAGAAAGTAACTTTGTAGTTTAGAGTTATTAATTATTATAAATGGATTTTTAGATGATTCTTTAATGATGGGGGGTCGTTTACAGCCATTTATTATAGCTAGGTAAATCGAGGGGGACATATGAAAGACATCAAAATAATTAAACGTTATCAGAACCGAAAACTCTATGACACGCATGAGTCTAGTTATGTAACACTAGATGAAATTGCAAAGATGATAAAAGGTGGCGAGGAGCTACGTGTTATTGACAATAAGACTAAAAATGACATTACTGCTTCTACGCTTACTCAGCTTCTTTTTGAGGTTGAGCGAAAAAATAAAACGCAGCCTTCTGTAGAATTATTGCGGGAGATTATTCGTTCAGAGGACGGTTCTTTTTCTGGTTTTATACAGAGTAAGTTTGGGCCAGAATTAAAGAAATCCGTGCAGGAAGCAGGCGTATCAGAGTTAAGTGGTGCTCAGCAGGGCGCTAACACGCAGCGTCCAGCGCTAAATCAGTAACTCATAGTTGACTTATTATATATAGTATAATTTTTAGCGACGTGGTTTGCTCGCGTCGCTAGGTTATACTAAACCGCGACAAATTAGCTTTTAGTGGGTATACTTTTTAATGTAATCTATGTGCACTAGGAGGGTGTGAGAATGAAACTTAAAAGGATGCCGCTATTTTTGTTAGTTTTATTTCTTTATAATGGGGGAGCTTTTCTTGGTGCCGCGAGTGGAGCCTCTCAGTGGCAGTCGCAATTACAAACAGGCGAGCCTTATAATAAGAAGTCTTCAACGAGTAAAGAGCATCTCAAGCAGATTTCTCCTTTTTCGCCTGAATCAAATAATTTAGCTTTAGATGTCGGCCAAGTTTTGCTCACCGGAGATTATGGTCGAAATTATACTGATAGCATAGGGTATAGACTTCATTACACCTATGGGGTGAGCGATATGTTTGGTTTCGATGCAAGTTTTGGTTTTTCAGATCACTCCGATAGTTCTTTTTCGGTGGTAAGTTTACTAACAGGATTAAGAACAAATTTGAGCTGGTACGATAAAATTGTTCCCTATGTGGTGTTTGGACTTGGTTTTTATAAACCAAGTCGTATTATTGCTCCTGGCGTTACGGCGTCTCCTGTAGAATTTGGTGTACATTTAGGCCCAGGATTTGATTTAGAATTAACAAAACAATTATACTTTGGTGCGGCCCTTACTTTTCACGATATTTTTGGCACAGTGAGACAAACAGTAGCTGGTCCCATGGATTTTGGTGGAAGTTTTATTTCTTTTTTGTTGCATATTGGTGCCACTTTTTGATACAAATGTATCAACCTAAAAACCTCATTCTTGAGGATGGCACTTTTTACCATCGCCGATATTTGTTAAAACCTAGCAAGTAGACGGTGATTTTTTCGGCCTCGATTAAGTCAAATAATTTGCGAGAAGAAAGGGGGGCATATGTCCTTTAAACCGTTCTCGTGGATCTTGGCTCTAATATTTGGGGTCATGATTCAGTCAGTTTATGCGCTAGACTCACAAGAAGAACTCGTTGCGCTATTTAAGAAAGAAGGTATACGACAGCCAGTTGATTTAGAAAAGCACCAAGAGTTAAGAGAAATATTTTTAAGTGCAAGTCAAATGGCTCAAAATCTAGATCAAAGTTGCAGGGCAGAGATTATTTCTGAAATTTATTTAAAAAATAATTCTAAGGAACTACTTTCGGGTTATGAGATTTTTGTTTCTTGTGAGAACACACCAACGCCTGCAATTGCTCTATATTTTAATTTAAGCCTAAATTTCTTGGGTTCAGCCAATTTAGCCGATTAAAAACGTTATTTATTCTCCTGATAATTAGTGCTATACGAATAAGGCATGAGACTACTAGCAGAACGGATGAAATATCTAGGGAGCGAAAATGCATTCAAAGTAGGCGATGACATTAAGCGTTGTGAGCAGATGGGGACGAAAGTTATTCGTTTTAACTTGGGGGAACCTGATTTTAATAGTGCTGATTTCATCAATCGTGTTGCTATTGAGCAGATATCCAAAGGCAATTCGCATTACTGCCCGCCTGCTGGTTTAGAATCTTTAAGACAGGCAATTGCTAAACAGGTTTCTGATACACGAAATATTGCTATTAGCCCTGACAACGTAGTAGTCACTCCAGGGGCAAAACCTCCTATTAGTTATTCTCTAATGACTTATGTAAACCCTGGTGACGAAGTAATTTATCCCAGCCCGGGGTTTCCAATTTATGAGTCTTGGATTACTTATTTACGCGCCAAACCTGTACCATTGCACCTAGAAGAGTCTAAGGGTTTTGCTTTTACAGCAGAAGATCTAAAAAAGCTTATAACAAAAAAAACTAAGATGATTTTTATAAATTCACCTTCAAATCCCACCGGAGGAGTCCTTTCTGAAAATGAACTTTTAAAAATTGCTGAAACAATCCGAAAATATTGCAACCCAAACGTTCGTATTTATTCAGACGAAGTCTATGAATATATTGTTTTTGATGGTCTCAAGCATCACAGTATAGCCTCTCAAAAAGGCATGCAGACTAATACTATTATTGTGAGTGGACACTCAAAGACTTTTGCTATGACAGGATGGAGGTTGGGTTATGCGATTTTGCCTACAACAGAAGAAGCAGGTATTTTCAAAAATCTAAATATAAATAATATTTCCTGTACTCCACCGTTTATTCAGGAAGCCGGACGCGAGGCGATTGAAAATCCAGCCAATAAAGACGTTATAAATCACATGGTAAGTGAATTTGAGAAACGTAGAAACTATGTTGTCAGTGCCTTGAATGCAATCGAAGGTATTACTTGTGCCACGCCTAAGGGTGCATTTTATGTTTTTCCAAATATCAAAGGTGTGTGTGAATCTCTTGGTGTGATTGAGCGCTACAAGAAATTATCAAAATCAATAGCTACACGTACTACGGTGTCAACGATATTTCAAAAATTTTTACTTTACCACTACGGAGTTGCCACCATGGATCGTCGCTCTTTTGGGCAGATTGGCACACATGGTAAGCATTTTATCAGAATTTCTACTGCAACTAGCTTAGAGTTTTTAAAACAAGGTATTGCTCAAATAGAAAAAGCTTCTAAGGACAAAGATGGTTTTGCGGCATTTATCAAAGAAGGTAAATATTTGTATTAAAGGCGCTATTGTATGAATAACAAAACAGGCTCGACTCTAGAATTTGGTCACCGCAGAGGTGGTTTTTTTAATATTGTAGACGAAATTAAAGAAAAAAACTTTAGTATTGATTTAACATTCATTGACGCGCTTGAAAAGTTCGATCTCGTTTATCGTACTTTGTGCGCTATTCTTTACAATTTTGTACCAGCTTCTGGACATCCGGGTGGTAGCATTTCTTCTGGTCGTATTGTTCAGTCATTAATGTTGCACAGTATGGATTATGATTTTTCAGATCCTGCAAACAAAGCATCGGATATTCTTTCGTATGCTGCTGGTCATAAGGCTATGGGGCTTTATGCTGCCTGGGCATTGAGAAACGAATGCGTTCGTATTTCTTATCCAGAGCTTTTGCCAACAGAAAAAGAACAATTGCGATTAGAAGATCTGCTCGGTTTTCGCAAAAACCCATTGACCTCAACGCCTTTGTTTAAAAAATATAAAGCAAAACCACTAGATGGACATCCTACACCAGCCACTCCATTTGTGAGGCTTGCTACTGGGGCTTCTGGAGTTGGTATTGCCAGTTCTTTTGGTATGGCTTGGGCAGTTCTTGATTCTTATGGAAGCGAAATAACGACCCCGTGGGTTCATGTTTTAGAGGGTGAGGGTGGCATGACGCCTGGGCGTGTCCAAGAAGCTTTGAGTATTGCAGGCACTTCAAGGCTTCACAATATTGTTCTCCACGTTGACTGGAATCAGGCTTCGATTGACTCAAATCGTGTTTGTCGTGACGAGCAAGCGCCGGGTGATTATGTCCAGTGGAGTCCGGCAGAACTACTTTATCTAAATGACTGGAATGTTATTACCGTTCCAGATGGTAAAGATTTTCTCCAAATTTTAGTCGCCCAAGAGCTTGCACTAAAGTGCCACAATGATCAGCCTACGGGGATTATTTATAGTACACAAAAAGGCTGGAAATATGGCATCACGGGTCGCGTTTCTCATGGCGCAGGGCATGCGTTTTGTTCAGATGGTTTTTATTCTTTTCTTTCAGAATTTGAAAACACATTTGGTGTAAAGTTTTCGCGTTTTTCAGGTGATAAAACTCCAGAAAACATTGAGAGATTGTTCTACGAGCATTTAATTACAATCCGCCAAGTTTTAGAAACCAATAAAGGCATTGTGACTATGCTTGGTAAGAATATTTTGAGATCAAAAGAGCGTTTGATCCAGCAAAAGCGTTCTTATCGCAAAGACATTCCAAGATTATCTAGCATTTTTGGTGACAGCGCAGTTTTGCCAGACAAAGTACCTTCAGAACTTGTGTTACAACCCGGGCAGTGTATTCCGTTAAGAAGTGTTTTAGGAAATATAGCAAATTATCTTAATAAAATTACAGGTGGTGCATTTGTTGGGGCCTCAGCGGATTTGCTAGAGTCTACTAGTATAAGTCTTTTGAATCGTGGTTTTCCTGAAGGATTTTACAACGCTATTTCTAATTCAGGTTGTAGACTATTATCGGCTGGCGGGATTTGCGAAGATGCGCAAGGTGGTTTTTTATCCGGCATTTCTGCTTTTGGAAATCATATAGGTGTTGGATCTTCTTATGGCGCTTTTATTGTGGCTTTGCAGCACATATCTGCAAGGTTGCATGCTATTGGACAGCAAACACAAAGGCATACTTGGGGTATATCGCAGACGCCGTTTATTATTGTTTGTGGGCACGCAGGACCCAAAACTGGTGAGGACGGACCCACTCATGCCGATCCTCAGGCGTTGCAGCTTTTTCAGGAAAATTTTCCTAAAGGGTCTATGATTACTCTGACTCCTTGGGACCATCAGGAGATATGGCCCCTTATGGTAGCGGCTTTAAAAGCGCATCCTGCTATTATAGCACCGTTTGTTACGCGCCCTGCAGATCCTGTAATTGATAGAGAAAAATATAAACTGCCTCCGCCATCTGCCGCGATAAAAGGAGTTTATGCATTGAGAAAAGCAGATTCATCAAAAAAACGGGCAGGAACAATTGTGCTTCAGGGTAATGGTGTTGCTAGCGCTTTTGTAACAGATGTTTTGCCTGTGATTGATGAAAAAAGTTTAAACTTAAATGTTTTTTATATAGCCAGTGCCGAATTATTTGATCTTTTGCCATATGAAGAACAGCAGAGCGTATTTTCAGAGTCTTATGCTCAAGAAGCGATGGGAATTACTGAGTTTACATTGCCGCTAATGTACCGCTGGGTGACTTCTGAGCGTGGCAGAAAGCATACACTTTATCCATTTATGAAGGGACATTTTTTAGGCAGTGGCCAGGGAAATGTTGTTTTTACAGAAGCTGGGTTAAACGGAAAAAGCCAGCTAGAGGCTGTGCTTGGGTATTTAATAGAAAATAACTCAACGCATCACATTGGTTGAATATTACAATTCTATGATAGTATTTCTATGATAGTTATACTATCATAGAGATACTATGAGACAAAATACCAATCCAATTTTGCCTTTCAGGTTGCGTTTCCTAAAAAAGCTTTACTAGAGGGTATCAAAAAGTATCTCCGAACTTTAAGGCCTGTGATTGAAGTGGATTCTTTCACTGGAGAAACATCATTTACAATAGATACACGAGGTGGACAAGTGGAGCTGACCTTTAATAGTATTTTTGAAATGATAGAAAAAAAAATTTCAAAGGACGCTGCTACTTTGATTGTTTTAGACGAATTTCAAGACGTTTCTTTTATTCCACAGGCACTTGGACTTTTACGAAACTCGTTCCAAAGTTTCAAAAATATTCCAATTATTCTTATGGGATCTAAAAAACATTTGTTAAGTGATATTTTTGCAAAACCCTCTGCACCTTTTGCAGAGTTTGGAATTGATATTGAATTTGGAGACATATCCTATGAAGAGTATTGGAAGTATATTCAAGAACGATTTTCTCGAAATGAATTAAAAATTAGTTTACAAGTCGCCATCCTGTGGCAGAACCTGCTTTTTAGAAATCCTGAGGCAATAAATATGCTAGGTGCTTATCTGGTAGAGCATTTTCAAAAGACGGAAATAACAGAAAAACAAATTAGACAAAGTATAGACGTTTTACTTGATGTTAGAAAGGCACGTTTTTTTGAGTTATTAGCTGGGTTTTCTTCTGCAGAAGAAAACGTGCTTGCAGCTATCGCAAAATGGGGACCTATTCAGCAGCCTTCAAGTAAGAGCTTTTTAGATAAAGTTAAGCTGTCAGTGTACTAGCACAATTGATGTCTGGTGTGTCAAAGGAATAAGCATTATATAAAATTAGCTCTAAGGTGACTCCATCCAAGAACATCGCGAATGGCTTTTTGATTGTAGTGAGGTTTTCTGCCTCTGTTGTGGACGCTGGCTGGAGCAATGGGAGAATTTAAAAGTCTAATCGCAGATTTTCTTGAATATCCACACACGGCACAAAATTCGTCTAAAATTCTTCCCTTCTCTTTTTTTGCTATTTTTTGATAGCGATCCCATATCGCAATCAAATATTGTATTTTTGCTAGATGGCTCATTTTTATGCACCCTCGTTAACTAAATTGTTTTAATCAGGTTTACGGCAACATAATTATGAGTCATCCGGCCATTGACCCGAAAAGTTGCAACCATCTAAAGTCACATCATTTCTGAGTCAATGCGACTAGGGTAAATTATATTTAATAGACAAGTAATCTTTGATTTTACTTTCTTCTGTGCCTGTCAATAGTCGTGTATAAATTATGATTTCTGAAATGTCTCCACCAAAATAATTAACTGTTGCTTTTCCAATTTTAATATATTTTGACAAATTAATGTTTACCGTGTTAGCGGCTTGATCTGTTTGTGTTTCCATTTCCATTCCTAAAATAGAGTATTTGAAAGTTGTCCCAGTGGCAGCTTGGGCTTGCCAGGTTGCTACATGGATTTTATAGCTGTAAGTAATTTGTGTTGCTGTTATCGTGGGAATAGTGCCGCTGGCATTGTACTGCACGGAATAGTTACCTCCACCAAGAGTTCCCATAATAAAATAATCCACACCAACTCCTCCAATGGCATAGTCGCTGCTTAATCCTAAAAACTCCCCTACTATAGCTCCTGAATCATACTTGGTTACTGCAAATACTGTGAGTTCGTTTATTGTACCTATGCCATTAGCAAAGCTTGCTGAAAAATGCGCTCCTCCTTCTACATGAACGGTTGGTGTATTATTTGTTCCTCTTTGTTTAAAATATTTCGGCGCTGGCATTCCGGCACTTTCACCAGATGATACAACCGAAAGCCCATTACCGCTTTCATCTAGCCAATTTATTTCAATATTTTGTCCATCTGTTAAACCTTTTTCTGTAAAATAACCAGCACGATACCAAGCTCTTAAATTTGCAATATCTTTTGGTGTAAAACTAGGCTGAATGGTGTTTGAACCTCCCGAACCACTTCCGCTGCTTGAGCCCGAATTTGGGCTTGTTATTGGTTCTAGTCCCTCACATTGGATGTTTCTGTTTCTTTTATCTGTAGTTGTGGGTAGAGAATCATATGAATTTTGTATTGAAACTTCTTCATTATTTTTAAAGAGATCTTTAATTGCTTTTCCTATTTCATAGCCTTCTATTAAATTATTTTCTGGTGTTACAATCTCGCTTATAGGAAGAGAAGATTTGCAATAAATGCCTTGTGGATCAGAAAATCCAATTACTTGTATAATGCGATCTTTTCCTGCGGGAATTTTTAAAGCAATATTTTTATCAGCGTCTACAGGAAAAGTAGACGAAGTTACTCCTTTATATGCACAAGACTGTCCTTGCAGTTGTTTTTGAATGTATGTATCAAGATTGTTCGCGTATGTTCCAGAAAAAACGCCAGAACCCATAATATTTATTGCCAAACAATTGAACTGACTTAATGATGCAGGTGGTATTGAGTCAATAAAGGGAGAATATTGTTTTAAGCTAAGGTTTTGCAGGATTGAGTTATTGAAACTGTTTTGATTTTGAAATTTAAATATCAAATTAACCATTGAGGGATCAAAGCTTGATTTCAACGAACAACCCAAGACGGGGATCACAATTGATAGCAATACAAAAGAGCGGATAAGTCTACTCATGTGTTTAAGAGTAACAGACAAAAAAAGGAAATCAAATCCAAATTAGTGGGGAAAAACAAAGCCCCTGGATTTTTTAGAAACCCAGGGGCTTTTGTTTTGATGTAAAAATCTATGTAAATCTAAAGGCTTACATGTCTCCGTATCCGCCCATTCCTGGGTTTGGTGAAGGCATTGGAGATTCTTTTTTTGGTTTCTCTGCAATTAATGCTTCAGTTGTAAGCATGAGGCTTGCAACACTGGCAGCATTTTGCAATGCACAGCGCGCTACCTTTGCAGGATCAATAACTCCAGCAGCAAGTAAGTCTTCATACTTTTCTGTTAGAGCATTAAATCCCCAAGCAGGGTTTGTGTTGTTCACAACCTTGTCAACAACTATAGAGCCTTCATAACCTGCGTTTGCAGCGATTTGTCGAATAGGTTCTTCAAGAGCTCGCTTTATAATGCTTACTCCTGAAGCTTGTTCGGGCGAAAGATCATGTAGCTTGCTCAAAGCACTGATGGAGCGTAACAAAACTGTTCCGCCTCCGGGTACAATGCCTTCTTCTACAGCTGCACGAGTAGCGTTTAATGCGTCTTCAACTCGAGCTTTCTTTTCTTTCATCTCAACTTCAGTTGCAGCACCAACATTAATTACAGCTACACCACCTACTAATTTTGCAAGTCTTTCCTGCAGTTTTTCTCTATCGTAATCTGAAGTCGTTTCATCAATTTGTGAGCGAAGAGTTTTTACTCGACCTTCAACCGCACTCTTTTTTCCGGCTCCATCAACAATAGTAGTATTGTCCTTGTCGATTGTTACTTTTTTAGCAGTACCAAGATCTTCAAGGCGAGTAGCCTCAAGTTTGTGTCCCAAATCATCGGAGATGACTTGTCCACCAGTTAGAGTGGCAATATCTTGCATCATTTCTTTCCTGCGATCGCCAAAACCAGGTGCTTTTACTGCACAAACCTGAATGGTGCCACGAAGTTTGTTAACAACTAGTGTTGCTAAGGCTTCGCCATCAACTTCTTCGGCAATAATGAGCAATGGTTTTGAACGTTGCACTACTTTTTCAAGGAGTGGCAACAGATCTTTCATTGAGCTAATTTTCTTTTCAAAAAGCAGGATGTATGGATTCTCTAAGGAGCATTCCATTTTTTCTGCATTAGTGACAAAGTATGGTGAAAGATAACCGCGATCAAATTGCATACCTTCGACAACTTCTAAAGTTGTTTCAGCAGTTTTAGATTCCTCAACGGTTATAACACCTTCTTTGCCAACTTTTTCCATGGCCTCAGCAATGAGCCTTCCAATCTCTTGATCACAGTTTGCAGAAATCGCTCCAACTTGAGCGACCTCTTTTTGATCTTTGATTGGTTTTGCAACGCGTTTTAACTCTTCGACAACAGCCAAGACGGCTTTGTCAATACCGCGTTTAATTTCCATGGGATTATGGCCAGCAGCCACGATTTTTGCTCCTTCTCGATAAATTGCTTGGGCTAAAACGGTAGCGGTAGTGGTCCCATCACCAGCGTCATCGCTGGTTTTTGAGGCTACTTCTCTTACCATTTGAGCACCCATATTTTCGAATTTATCTGAAAGCTCAATTTCTTTTGCAACTGTTACGCCATCTTTTGTGACATTTGGAGCGCCAAATGATTTTTCAATCACTACATTTCTTCCTTTTGGGCCCAAAGTTACTTTGACAGCATCAGCCAATACATTTACACCTACTAAAATAGCGGAACGAGCCTGTTCCGAAAAACGAAGTTCTTTTGCAGACATTTTTTATACCTCCTTAAAAATTACTGAACAATGCCGAGAATATCTTCCTCACGCATCATGAGAAATTCCTCGCCTTCAATTTTAATTTCAGTTCCTGAATATTTACCGAACAACACGCGGTCACCTTTTTTAACATCTAACGGACGAATTTTTCCGTCTTCGGCAACGCGGCCTTGTCCTGCAGCAATGATTTCACCTTGAATTGGTTTTTCCTTTGCTGTGTCAGGGATAATGATTCCACCTTTTGAGCGCTCTTCTTCTTCAAAGCGCCTCACCAACACACGATCGTGTAAGGGTCGAACTTGCATATACTTACCTCCATTTTTAGTTCATTTTGTTTAAACTCAGTAACAATTTACCTAAGCCAAAGATTACCTAAATTAAAGAAATGTTTAAGAATAATCTCAGCCTTAGGAAAGCAGCTCCGAAATTTAAAAAATAGTTTCATTAGTATATTGGACACTACATAGTGAATGTCAACTTACAAGTTTTTAAATTAAGCACAATTCAAAAGTGGGCATTTGCAGTGTCGGCCAAGAGAGGTTATTAAGTTGACAAAATTAGTATATTAATATAGTTTGGACAAGCCTTTATAGAGAGGAATTGTAAATTGTATTAATTTACTTTAGGTGATGTTATGGAAATTATAAAAAAAGCGTTATTTTTACTTCTATTTATTGGATTAGGAAGTACTGTTTTTGCGCAAACAAAAAAACTCGAGGTTTATCCAGCTATTGAAGCAGATGAAGCTAAAACAGAGGAAACTGTATTGTCAAAAAATTCTATTTTAAATTCTTCTAGTTCTTCTTTTGACTCAATGTCAAAAAATTCTTTTGACTCAGTGTCAAATGATCAAGTTGATTCAATAGCTAATCGGCTAAAAATAGTCGAAACACTTATCCGCAATTTTAAACGTGCTTATGACTATCGCATATTGACAACGAAAGAACTTGAACTGATTGTAAAAAATTTACAGAAAAATAAATTACTGCAAAATAAAATAGTATCTACGCCAGAGCCAGAGGATGTCCATGCGGATCAAACAAACTCATTGGCACCAATGCCACCTCCTGCGCAAGAATAATAGTGAAAAACTTATCATTATGGAGTACGAAAAAGAATGGCAAGATTTTTTGCATTCTGTGTTTTATTTTTTGGTTGTACTAGACCTCAAGTTTTCACTCATCAAGACAAGTTACTTAAAGAATTAAAATTCTCTGAAGAAAGACATTTTAAAAGTATTAGTCAGCTGACATTTGGTGGAACTAACGCAGAAGCTTATTGGTCTTATGATGGAAAGTGGTTAACGTTTCAACATAAGGGCAAAGGCATTTTATTAAAAAATGGACGAGAGCTTCAGTGTGATCAAATATTTACCATTAGATCTGATGGTTCTGATGTACAGCAAATTTCAAATGGAAAGGGACGCACTACTTGTTCTTATTTTTTTCCTGAAAATGATAGAATTCTTTTTAGTAGTACTTTTGCATTTGATGAAAACTGTCCCCCTCGTCCCGATATGAGTCGTGGCTATGTGTGGCCAGTTTATCCAACTTATATGTTCTATTCTACTACTCTTACAGGACAGGACTTAAAACTATTAGAACCAAATTCTCCCAAATCATACAATGCTGAGATGGTGACTTGCTACAATGGTGCAGTTTTATTTACAAGTGATCGAATTGGTGATTTAGAGTTGTATAGTGCAAAATTAGACAAAAAAAACACCAAGATCACTAATATAAAACGTCTTACCTACTCAGTTGGCTACGACGGAGGCGGAGTGTTCTCCCCAGATTGTATGCAAATAGCATGGCGTGCTTCTCGACTAAAAACAAAATCTGAAATTTCCGATTATAAAGAATTATTAAAAAACCATTTAGTCCGACCAACAGCTTTAGAGATCTGGACAGCAAATACGGATGGCTCTCAGAAAAGGCAAGTTACAAATTTAGGTGTTGCAAGCTTTGCCCCAGCCTTTACTCACGATGGTAAAAAAATTATTTTTTCAGCAAATTCTCATGATCCAAAAGGAAGGCAGTTTGATTTATATTTGATAAATTTGGACGGGTCTGGTTTAGAGCAAATTACTTTTTCAAAAAGTTTTGATAGTTTTCCCATGTTTTCACCGGATGGGAAATACTTGTCTTTTTCTTCTA
>JACRAO010000131.1 GCA_016213345.1 Bdellovibrio sp.
CGTACAAAAGAAAATGAAGGAGTTTAACACTTCCTATGTCGAAAATTAATGATATCAATGTGACACCAAAAAATGATGCCCAATTACAACTTTTAAATTTAAAAGAAATAAAAAAACTTTTAGACTTAGGCCTGCAAAGAGGTTTTCTTACTTACGAAGAAGTAAATGAACTTTTACCTCCTGAAATTATTACACCAGACGCTATTGACGAAATAGTTTTGCTGCTCTCAGATAATGAAGTCGAAATTTTAGAAACTACAAAACGCAAAGAGCCAGATGACCATCAAGACCAAGAACTTGCTGAGGAAGCGGCCGAACCAGCTGCTGTTGTTCCTTTGGATGAAGAAGCAGCAGAGGTCGTTCAACAAAGCGAAGTGGCCAAGAGTGTTGACCCAGTAAAACTGTATTTAAAAAAAATGGGAAGTGTTTCACTTCTTACGCGCGAAGGCGAAGTAGACATCGCTAAACGTATAGAAGAAGGTGAAATTGAAATTTTAAGAGCTCTTTTAGCGTCAAAACTTGGCACATTAGCCATTGTAGAGTTGGGCGAAAGACTAATGTGCAGTAAAACCAAAGTAAAAGATATTATACGAGGGGTAGACGAAGAGATTTCAATTGATGATGAGAAAGTATATTTAGAAAAAGTTTTGGCAGCCATTGCAAAAGTAAAAGCACTGGTAAACTACCAAGAAAAAGTACAAGACCAATTAATTGGCCCGCTTGCTAAGAAAACCACGACCAAAGAAAGAGAGCATATACAGCAAGAGATAAAAAAGCGTGAGCGGCATGTCGAATCGGCTTTTCAAAATATAGCTTTTAACCGAAAAACTATTAACTTTCTTTCAATGAAAATCAAAGGCTACTGGAATCGTGGCAGGGATTTATTAGAAGAGAAAAAGAAAATTTGTGACTTTCTAATTATTAAAGATCAAAAAGAAATGAAAGAACTTGTGCGTGAATTTAAAAGAAATCAAGAAAGTCATGCCATGCTTTGCAAGAAGCATGATGTTAGCGAGGCCAAGTTAGCACAGTTGCTGCAGGGCGAGGAGGACTTAGAGCGCAAAGTATCACGTTTAGAAGAAGAAGCAGGTATTTCTATAGATGAATTACAACGCATTTATAACAATCTTACAATTGGCGAAAGAAAAGCAGATCATGCAAAAAGTGAGTTAGTCGAAGCCAACTTAAGACTTGTCGTATCTATTGCAAAAAAATATACAAATCGTGGTTTACAATTCTTGGATTTAATTCAAGAAGGCAATATTGGCTTAATGAAAGCAGTGGATAAATTTGAATATCGCAGAGGTTATAAGTTTTCTACATATGCAACTTGGTGGATTAGGCAAGCAATTACTAGAGCGATTGCTGACCAAGCTAGAACGATACGTATACCGGTACACATGATTGAAACAATCAATAAGCTTATTAGGACTGCAAGGCTTTTAGTTCAGCAGCTTGGGAGAGAACCACAGCCTGAGGAAATTGCTGAAAAAATGGAACTCCCGGTAGATAAAGTAAGAAAAGTGCTTAAAATCGCAAAAGAACCCATTTCTCTTGAAACACCTATTGGAGAAGAAGAAGACTCTAATTTAGGTGATTTTATAGAAGATAAGAAGATGATTAATCCTTCCGAAGCCGTAATTAATGTCAATCTTTCAGAGCAGACAAGGAAGGTGCTTTCTACTTTAACGCCTAGAGAAGAAAAAGTGCTCAGAATGCGCTTTGGTATTGGCGAAAAATCAGATCACACACTCGAAGAGGTGGGGCAGGATTTTTATGTTACTCGTGAGCGTATTAGACAAATCGAGGCCAAAGCGCTTCGCAAGTTGCGGCATCCCTCCAGAGCTAAGCTTTTAAAAGCATTTGTGGATTAAATCGCTTTTACTACCGCATTCCTATTTAATTTAAGCATGCAGCGCATTATTTATTATTTATTTAAGCTTGCAGTTTTTTAAATTTATGCCAACATTAGGTTTAAGGATCTGAAATTAAAGGAGATATGAAAATGAAGAAAATTTTATTAGTATTAGGACTCTTGAGCTTAGTTATAAGTTTTTCAACCCCAAGTTTTGCATCACATAAGTTTGGGATATTTGGTGCCACAACCATGTATAAATCCACTGATGTTAGTGGTGCAAAAGCTAAACTAAACTTTGGTGGTGGTGCAACTATGGAGTTTGGACTTGGCCCAAAAATGGGTTTAGAGCTTGGAGCTTTTTATTTACAAAATAAGTATGAAGCTACTAGCTCAGTACTCACAAAAAACGTCACAGCACCTTTGCTTTTACGGATTTGGTTTATTCCTACAATTTCTGTAGGTGTAGGTGGGTATTTTTCATATGGACTTGGCAAAGTAACAGTTGCTAGTACAGATTTTGATTACTCTGCAGTGTCCTTATCTCAAACTGATTTCGGACTTATGGGTGCAATAGGGTTTAATTTTAAGATTGGTCCAACAGTGGCTCTGGCACTAGAAGGCCGATATGCATATGGGCTCAAAGACATTGATACTTCAGCAACAGCATCAAAAAGCACCAATATCATTGGCATGGTAGGTCTTAGATTTGGTGGCACCAAATAAACCTTAATGACAAAGTTTAATCATTAAGTCCCCTTCTTTGTTGTTTTGTTTAAAAGGGAGTAAAGTTTGCTCCCTTTTTTTATTTTTTA
>JACRAO010000132.1 GCA_016213345.1 Bdellovibrio sp.
CGAAAAAAACGCCACCACTGCTTTTCTCTGAAGTGCAACAAATTGAGTTGCTGTTAGAACAAGGCTTGTTTTTCCCATAGCCGGACGGCCTGCAATAATTAATAACTGCCCAGCTTGTAATCCACAAGTCATACGATCTAAATCATGAAAGCCTAGTGCTAGTCCAGTGATGGTTTCTTTTTTCTGAGCAAGTTCTTCGATAATATGCATGTTTTCCATCAAAATGTCATGCATGCTAGAAAAAGTACGCATGAGCTTTAGATCACTGACTGCAAATACCTTTTGCTCAGCTTCATCTAAAAATTCTTCGATGTCCTCTACGCCTTCGAATGCACGACATGCAATCTCATTAACCGTTTCGATCATTCTGCGAAGCAAAGCCTTTTCTCGAACGATTTTTGCGTAATAACTCACATTGGCAACTGCAAAGCTATCTTCAAATAGAGTTGTTAAGGCCTGACTTCCTCCAACAGTCTCGTACCAGTTTCGATCTTTAAGAGCAGTGGTGAGTGTAACTAAATCAACCGGCTCTCCTTTTTCTGAAAGAAAAAGAATGAGTTCAAATATTTTTTGATGTGAATCTTTATAAAAATCTCTTGCTTCAAGCCCGTGTTCAACCACTCTATAAAGCACGTCGTTTTGCACTAAAATCGCGCCTAGCACTGAACGCTCGGCTTCCAGATGATGCGGAGGCACCCTAAGACTTGTTGGAGATGGCGCTTGAATTAAAGACTGGGTCATAGAAATATATTTTTCCCCCATTAATCAGACATCAAAAAATCTGAGTCTGTACTGTGTCTTCGTTCTCCGATCTTCTGTCTCAGTTCTGATATATCATTCGTCTTTAACCACAGAAACTTTCAACTGCGCTACTACGTCTGACTCTAACTTGACTTTTACAGTATGTAATCCTAAATTTTTAATTGGCGCGTCTAGTTGAATTATCTTTTTATCTATATCTATACCGGCTTCTTTGAGGGCCACTGAAATATCACCTGTGCTTACTGAACCAAAAAGTTTTTCTTTCTCCCCTACTCTTTTTTTCACAATACAAGTAAATTCATTGAGCTTTTTAGCCATTTCTTCTGAGAGAAGTTTTTGAGATTGTCTTTTCTTATCAAGAATTCTCTTACAATGTGCAAACTCCGCTTCATTTTTTTTACTTGCAATCACTACAAGCCCATTTGGCAACAAATAGTTTCTAGCATAACCATCAGAAACTTTTATGACATCGCCAATGCGCCCAAGATTTCCAACATTTTCTTTTAAAATCACTTGCATAACTCTAACTCCATCCCTATGTTTGCCTTAACTTTGCCCTAAAGTCAAACCACAGATCAAAAAAGCCAATCCCTACCAATAAAGGCAACATTAAAAAAACCGAAAGAATATAACCAAATGCTCTAAACAGAGGCCCTACACGCCAAGCTGCAAAAAAATAACTTATAATACTTAGCCCTTGCATAGCATAAATAGCTAAAAAAACCTTAAAAAAACTAAATCCAATTTGCGAAGTCAACCCTAAATGAATAATCTGAAGAAAACCACAAAGAAGTGTTGGCCATACCAAATATTCAGAGGCTTTCCATTTTTTAAAATAAGACGGATCAATCCCTAATGTCTCTCTCATATGCTTCGGATTTAAACGCACTAGCATCAAAAAATTAACCCAAACTAAAATGATCAAAAAAATAACAAGTGCTGACGGAAGTTCTATGAGTAAATTTCTTTTCCAATCTCCAGGAGATATATTATCAGACTCCCTTGAGGTTATCTTATCTAACCACTCTTTTTTTACATCTTGAGAAATATTTTTCTCTACATATTCAACAAATAAATCGGCCTTTTTTTTAATAACATCCACAGGTCCGGTATGATGCACTTTAGCATAATACCCCACAAGCATCGCACAAGTAATAATAAGCACCAAAAATATCAAAAAAAAGGATTTTTCGATTGATATTTTTCTTTTTAAAAACTCAGTTAACGACAAAAAAACCATCACAATAGACAAAAAATAAATCCAAAAACTAACCTGACCACCAATAATGAAAATAATAATTGAATTCAGAACTGCAGCTAGATACGACTTCCAACGCCCTCCTTCGAAAAAAAACACGAGCAGTGGCAAAGGAGCAAAAAAAACTAGTACCCCACTTAAAAACAAAATTGCACTTAAAAAAAATGGGATTAATAAAAAAATTTTCGAAACGAATCCCTTGGTTTCAATCAAACTTAATTTCCTACTGAGGTATAACCAACTAAGGCTAGAATGCGTGCTCTTTTAACAGCTATAGTGAGTTTGCGTTGATGTTTTGCACAGTTACCAGAAATACGACGTGGTACGATTTTTCCATGTTCAGTCAAAAACGATTGCATTATCCTGGCGTCTTTGTAATCTAAGTGAAACTCTGTGTCTGAGCAAAATTTACATATCTTCTTTCGATGATAGACTGCTGCACCGAACTTTTTCGAAGCCCTATCATCACCATCTTTACCCATAGACTCATGCGGCTCACGATCATAATCGTAGTTTTTCTTTTCGTAATACATATATTACCTCTTAATTCCTATAATCATCTTCAAAATAGTCACGATCTTTTTCTTCTCTATGTTTTTGAGAATTATGGACATCTTGGCGATGTTCTATATGCTTTTTAGCCTCAAAATCTTCGCCTAGATTTACACTTAAATATCTAATCACATGTTCATGTATTTTTAGATTTCTCTCAATTTCATGCACAATATTATTTTTACCCGTATAAACAATATAGTGGTAGTGTCCTTTTGTTTCTCTGCTTATCGGATATGCAAGTTTTTTCTTGCCCCAATCTTCAATATGAACAAACTCTCCCTCATATTGTTTAATAATATTTTTTATTTTCTCGTGTAAGGCGGTTAATCCTTCGTTTGACAAAGAAGAACGCGTTATAAAAACAGTCTCGTAGCCTGGTGCCTTCTCTTGAATATCATTTTGAACATTCGGCATTTTCACTCCTTCTGGATTGTGGGCATAATCACCCATAAGCTCATGAATTATCATGAACAAGGACCTAAGTCTGGATAGCATATTCATTTTGAATTGAAAACACTTATTTTCTACGCCCCTGCCAATCTACAATTACGATTGCGATCTCATAGAGTAAATACAGAGGGCCACCTAAAATCAACATAGAAACCGCATCTGGAGGTGCAAAAAGCGCTGAAATTACCGCTATAAAAATAATAGCTGTTCTACGTTGAGTTTTTAAAGTTTTAGCATCCACTATGCCTAAAACACCCAATAAACAAATCAGAACAGGCAGCTCAAAAGCCACTCCAAAAAGCAGCAATAATTTGATACACATCGAATAATAAGAACTAATTGTTAACAGTGGAACATCTGTTGCGCTGCCATAGGTTATGAAATATTTAAAACCGACTGGGAAAAGCACAAAATAGGCAAAACTAGCGCCACCTAAAAAAAACACTGTGGCAATTAAAACAAAATGCAAAGCTTGTTTATTTTCTTTTTGATAAAGGCATGGTGAAACAAAAGCCCAAAGATCGTAAAAATAATATGGTGATAAAAAAAATAACGAAGCAACAGCACCGATCTTTAAATGGGTAAGAAAATTTTCAAACAGATGTGTAAAGTAAAGTTTTTGTTGATCAGGGGGCAAGTAGTCGAAAAGGGGTTTCCTCAAAATACTCAAAAAATGATCAGCAAAAAAGTAAAACACAATAAAACCAATAAAAAACACACTGAGACACCTCACCACTCTTTTACGCAGTTCATCGAAATGGTCAATAAAACTTAAATTTCTAAGTGTTGGCTCTGTGCTCATATTTAGTGTATTGATAATAACAGCAAAATAGAGTAATAACATAAAAACAAGTATGCTTGCTAAAAAATTGCCTTATCTATTAGTCTTTATTTTCGTTTTAGGGATGATTTTAAGCTTAATATATCTCAACAAACTTAGTCAAAAGGAGCCATCACCTGTGCCATCACCTTCTACTTCAAACTTAACAAGTCCAACTCCGCCCCAACAAAACACTTTATCAGCCTCACCAAATCCATTTCCCTCTCAGACTTCTACATCGCCCGTAGATTTGTCGACTGATGCAAACGGCCTTTCAAAAACCACAGTTGTTATTCAAACTAAATATGGAATTATCAAATTTAAGTTTTATCCAAATGACGCTCCAGAAACCACAAAGAGAATTATTGAACTGATTCAAAAAGGTTTCTACACTGACCTAAAATTTCATAGAGTAGAAACTACATTTGTTGTCCAGGGAGGAGATCCAACTGGCACTGGCATGGGAGGAAGTGGGCAAAAACTGAAAGCAGAGTTTAACAATCACAGACATATTGAGGGCACAGTGGCAATGGCCCGCAGCTCTGACCCAGATTCTGCTGATTCGCAGTTTTATATCTCTTTAGGCACTCATCCACACCTAGATCACTCTTACACTATTTTTGGTCAAGTCTTTGAAGGCATGGATATTGTCCGCAAGATACAAGTTGGCGACAAAATGCTCACCGTAAAGCTAGAATAGAATCTATTGCACATCTTTCTTTAAATTTGGGTTGGGTATAATCCCCATTTCTTTGAGCGCCTTAGCAGCACGTTTACTCTTAGTAGAAAGCCAAACTTCATATAGGCGTAATATATTTTTCTCAGTTTTTGGTGTAGTCTTATCGCTGACCTCTGCAAATACATCGACAAAATGAGCAAATTTTGAAGAAAGCTCCTTATATAAAAGCTGCATCACATGTTCACCTACTCTCGAAGCCACCTGATCATAAGCCACACCGCCAACTCCAATATAATAATCAACATCCACAAGTTTGCGATTTAAGCTTTCCTGGAAAAAACCTGCAACATAAAGTGATACATCCCCCAAATGACGAAACATAAGTTTTTGTTTCTCTAAATTTGGAAATTCCAAAGCTTCTTTTAACAAAATAGCCAGGGGCTCCTCTCTATAATTTCCAAAGGCATCTCTTAAATAAAGTCGATCCGTTGATACAAATTGATTAAGTAAATTCACCAAATAGACTTCGGTCTCAGGCCTTACGGCAATTTGCTTCTCTCCTATGGCCTCAGAAACAAGCTCATGAAAAAAGGCCTGTACCCCTTTGACCAAAGTTAAGTCACCTTTTTGGTTCATTTTTTTTCCTTCCTTCCTTATTTTATGTTAAACATCTTTGCGAGAGTGGTCAAATCGCCAGGGTCTAATTTGACACATAGAGTTATTTAAAAATATATGCAAGTTCTTATTTTGATTGCTTTTTTAGCTTTTTTGTCTCCACACACCAGTTTTGCCACACAAGGGATCAACTCTGCCGTTACCCAAGAAATCAAAGTTACACTCTTTGGGCAGCCTTGTTTTTTAAGTGGCATCTATGAAGTTAGTTTTTTAAAATATATTCATTCTATTAGTCCTGAGCAACTGCCGCCTATGCCAAAAAAAGAGCAATTAATACAACTTATTGAAAAATTGGACAACCCCCCAAAATTACTAAAAAGTCTTGAGATATTTGATTCTTATTTAGAAAGATTCAAAAAACGCGCACTTGCTTTACTGGCTTTACAAGACGGCATAGGGCTGACTAAAAAAAATAACACAGTGGATAGTTTAATATCTCATGTTCAAAAACATTTAAAATCAAAACAAAACGAAAAAGATTTTGAAACATTAGTAAAAAAATTCGAATCCCAAACACCTGTAATAAAATGGAATTCTATGATTGAAGATC
>JACRAO010000127.1 GCA_016213345.1 Bdellovibrio sp.
CTCTGGCAGCAGATCAGACATTGTATTTAGCTACGGGGTCTGGCATTTATTATTCTAAAAATGATGCCAAAACTTTTACGCTTTTGCCGGTTACTAATGGCAAGGAAATTTCTTTAGTTCGGGTTAAGCAAAATGGTGAAATTTTTTTCTTGTCTAGTAAACGAGCTTTCTTAAAAAAGAAGTATTTTCATAAAGATTATCATAAAGACAGGGATTCTACTGCTTATTTGAATGCCCTATATCAAATGACGCCAGGAGCTCAGAGTGAGCCTATTTTATTGGATATGACAAACCAATTGCCATCTGATTTTGTATTTGATGTAAATATAGACTCGTATGATCACCTTTGGGTGAGCACAGATAGTGGTGTTGTTGTAGAAGATAACAGGTAATTAAAAATAAAAACCCAACCGCAGTGCAAGCAGGGTGGGATACCCGATGGTATTTTTAGACAAAATGAAGGCAGCTCTTGCGCCTATTTCTACATGTATTGACGCGGTACGTAAAAATTGAATTCCACTACCAACTCCTATACAGAATCCACCCGTTGTTTCACCGCTAAAAATGTTATCTGCTTTTACCTTAGAGGTTCCAAATCCAAAGTCTCCGGAAAGAAAGGGGGCAAAATCCAAATCGTTTATAAAGTACTGACCACCAAGTCCTACATTCAAAAAATTTGCATTTTCTTTTATTCCCCAGTCTGCGAAAAGTTTAAGTAAGACTTGATTAACTTCCCATGCGTAGGCTCCGGTAAAATCGTATCCTATGCCAGATGAATTCAAATTTCCTAAAGAAGTAGGTCCAAAGCCCAGGTAATATCCTTTGATGGCTTGTTTTTTCTGTGTGTCTTGATTGGCTTCTTCGCTCGCTTTGGAATATTTAGTCGCTAAGTCTTGCTAATTTTAAACTTATCATAGAAATAAAAACATGACCCTCTGTTCGTGCACGCTTGCGTAAAAATATCGGTCGTACTTCCAAAAGGCCTGTTTTCATTTGGCGAAAATCTCGTTCCACTTTTTGAAGATCCTTATATCTATCATGTACATCTTGTGAACTCAGCTTGTCGTCTGGCACATCTGTTTCAATCACGTAGCAGCCATCTAAAATAGAATCTTGTTTCTTAATAATTCTGACAACTTACTTCACTGTGGAGTGATTTCCTAGGGGGAAGATCCGCCAGTCTTCACTTAAAATTCTAAAATGTGTGATTTTAGCAAATAGAAGCCTATTCCACAAAGTGTTTCAGCACGTACTCTAAGGCTTCTTCTTTGGTGTTGAGTTTGTCTTCTAGCGCCAAATCTTCGATGGATCTTAAAATTTCAGAAAACTTAGGTCCCGGCGTAAGTCCAAGGTGGATCAGATCACGGCCAGAAATAAGTTTTTTTGATAATATCGGGGTTTCTTCCAGTTTCTTGTAATAAGAAGAGCAAAATTCATGAAATGCCAAATTGCCATCAGAAGCCATCGAGTCAGCTCTATGAATTGCTAAAAGATCATCAAATGCCTCCTGACTTAAAAATCTCTTTAGAGTAGATTCTCTCATCTGGAATGCGTCTTTAAATTTTAGATGATCTTCTACAAATGATACGATTAGATCAGTGTCGTGCTTTGACATTTTAAATCTTTGGCAAATTTTTGAAGCTATTTTTGCACCATCTGCTTCGTGTCCAATAAAATTTTTTCCACCACTGCGAGTAGCTGCCGCAGGCTTTCCTATGTCATGGAGCAATGCTCCCCAAGCCATCACCGTAGAACGCACTGGGTTTTGCTTTGCTGTGTATTCCATTACCTTAAGTGCATGCACCCATACGTCTCCTTCTGGATGGTATACAGGGGATTGCTCTACACCCTTTAATTTTTCAAGCTCTGGTAAAATAAAATTTAAAAGTTTCAGCTCTGATAACATTTTCAGTGCCAACACTGGATTTGGTCCGGTTAACATAAGATTTAATTCTTCTCTAATTCTTTCGTAACTTACTTGAGTAATAAGATTTGATCGTGAGCGAATGGCTTCTTTGGTGTTTGGATCCAGATTAAAATCAAAATTAGCCATAAAGCGCACAGCTCTTAAAAGTCTAAGTGCGTCTTCTTTAAAGCGCTCAAAAGGATCACCAATGGCACGAATGACTCTGCGTATTAAGTCTGGTGCTCCATCCACACCATCCAGAATGCACGCGGTTTTTGGGTCATAAAATAAACCATTGATTGTAAAATCTCTTCTTTTTACATCTTCTAGAGGGCTTGCAAGTTCTATTCCCCGAGGGTGTCTCGAGTCTTCGTAGTCTAAGTCTTTTCTAAATGAAGCTATTTCTAAGGGATACGCAACATCTTTGATGGGTATTTTCAAAACGCCAAATGCCTTGCCGACCTGGATTGCTTTTGGAAACAACTCACAAAGCTGATCCGGTGTAGCATTTGTTGCAATATCATGATCTTTGGTTTCTCTATTGAGAAGAAAATCACGAACATTGCCTCCCACAATATAAGCTACAAAACCAGCCTTGTTTAGTTTATCCAGTGCTTCTTTTACGTAATGAGGCAATGGAAAAGGGCGATTAGTCCGTATCAACTTCCAGGGGCTGGCCGTTGTAGTGGTATTTGCTTTTAACCGTTGTGTCGGCTTCAAATCTTTCTGGAGCTTGGCTTCCTTCGGCTTCTTTTTCACGAATGCGTTTGCCTTTCTTTTTCTTTGTTACTGTAGTCACACTTGCCTGAGGCTGGGGGTGACCCTGCGGCTGAGGTTGAGATTGTTGAGGTTGTGCCTGTGTATCTTGTAAAAAAAATATCAAAAAAAATATAATAAAAAATATAATCTTCATTTGAGCAAAACTTCACGTGGTCTTGAGCCATCAGCTTGACTTACAATTCCGCGTTCTTCCATGGTTTCGATCATCCTTGCTGCGCGATTATAGCCTATTTTCAGGTGGCGTTGCAAGAAACTTGCGGAAGCATGGCTTGTGCGCTTTACAAGTTCAACAGCTTGGTCAAAAAGCTCATCTCCTCCATCGGACTCTGAGTTCCATTGTTCATCGTCATTATCAATTAAGATTTCATCACGGTAAACAGGTTTGCCCTGTGATTTTAAAAACGTTGTAATTTTATGTATTTCTTCGTCATCCACATATGGACCGTGTAGCCTGATAAGCTGGCTCATCCCTGGAGGTGCAAAAAGCATGTCTCCTTGTCCGACCAGTCTATCTGCTCCTGAGCGATCTAAAATAGTTTTAGAATCTGCATAAGACGCGAGCTGAAACGAAACTCTCGAAGGCAAGTTGGCTTTTATTAAACCAGTAATAACATCTGTGGATGGTCTTTGCGTGGCTGCAATCAGGTGAATTCCGGCCGCCCTGGCTTTTTGAGCAATTCTTGCTATTGAGAGTTCGACTTCCTTTCTGGCTACCATCATTAGATCTGCTAGCTCATCAATAATAATAACAATATAAGGAAGTTTTCCAACTTGAGGGATACCTTCTTCGTCGGGTTCAAAGGCATCCATCCAGTCATTGCCAGAAAAATGGCCAGAAATATGCCCAGAAATATGAGAGCATGTTGCATCATTATTTTCTTCAGAGATTAAAATATCTTTTACAACATCTGTTCCCATTTCCTCTATTTTTTGATTAAAAGCAGCTAAGTTTCTTGTGCCCATTAGAGCTAAGATACGATATCGGCGGTCCATTTCTCTTACGGCCCATTTCATAGCAATAGCTGCTTGCTTGGGATCGTCTACTACAGGCAATAGTAAATGAGGAACGTCTTGGTATGCACGAAATTCGATAAATTTGGGATCTACTAAAATCATTCTCAGGTTTTCTGGAGTAAATCTATAAAACAAAGAACAAATAAGGGCATTCATAAATACAGATTTTCCGGATCCTGTCTGGCCGGCACAGAGCAGATGTGGCATCCTTGCTAGATCAGAAAGCACTACTTGACCTCCAATGTCTTTACCCATGACAATTGGAATTGTATATTTTGGGCCAAAAAAATCACTGTGCTGTAAAAATTCTCTTAAAAAAACGGTTTCTCGTATTTCGCCTGGAATTTCGATACCTACCACAGATTTTCCTGGCCATGGTGCTAATATACGAACACTCTGCGCAGACAGTGCCATGGATAAGTCATCTGCCAAAGCAGCAATGCGAGAGAGTTTGATGCCAGGTCCAGGACGAAACTCGTATAACGTAATGACTGGCCCGGGCCGTACAGCCGTGATTTCACCATCAATACCGAAATCCATAAATTTTTGTTTCAAAATTTGAGAATTTTGAATTAGTTTTTCGCGATCAATAGAGGATTCTATCTTGGGTGGCTTTTTGAAAAACTCTATGGGGGGAAGCTTCCAAAAACCCTTTTGAAGACTAAAGTTTTTAAGTGTTTTAATGCCTTGTTTCTTTATGTTTTCTTTGATGTCTTCTTTGGAGTCTTCCTGAGTTTCAAGTTTTGCAACCAGTGGATTTGTCTCTGGCGGGAGTATTTGTGGCTCAATCATTGGTGTCTCTTGAATGTTTTGTGACTCTGTAAGTACGGAAATACTTTGAGAAAGTTCAGTCGGAACTACTTCTTTTGGTGTTTCTGGTTTTGGCAAATCAAAAGGTAACTGTGGGGTTTTGTTTTCAATATTTTTTAATTTACTAATAGCATTGTAAAACATGGTATTTAATCTTTGTGTTGCTCTAAGAGCGAATAGTCCAATTAAGTAAGAAAAATAAGTAAAAATAACTTTTATAAATTTCCATGCAGCTTTGCTTATAAATTTAAAAACTTTACTAATTATTAATGAAATACTGAGAGGAGTTGAAAACGCCAATGCAATAAAAAATAAGAACAGTGTAACAATGGATGATCCAGCGGTATTAAATTCTTTTTTTAAAATTTGAGATAGCCAATACCCAAAGTTACCACCCGTTAATAATAAAGTATTCGAATAAGACCAGTACTTCCACTGGAGTGATAGAAAAGTGGTCAATGCAAAAATAGAAATGACCATGCCGCTGATAGTGCTTAGAGTTTTGACCCATCCGCCTTCTTTTTTAAAGAGTAGGGTTCCGATAAATGCAAATAAAATCGGTAACAAAAAAGCGCCCAATCCGAATGTTGAAAGCAGGAGTGAAGAAACCATGGCACCAATTCTTCCACAAGCGTTTTGAGCGTTGTCTTTTATATTACTAAAGAAAGAAGGGTCTCCTGGCACATAAGTAAGCAGTGCTAGAAAGCTAAAAAGAGCTAGGCCAAATAAACCTAGGCTAGTTATTTCTGAGGCTAGGGTGCGTTGTTCCGGTTTTATTAAAATTCCTTCTCTGTTCTGCATATACTTTCTATGGTACATGTGAATTTATGCTAATTCTAGCCTATGATCTGGGTGCCACAAAATTGGCAGTAGGAGTTATAAATTCGAAGGCGAAAATTTTAAAATCACTGAAATTTTTTTTAGATAAAACAGGCGGTAAAAAAAGTGTTTTAAATCAATTAGTAACGGTTGGAGAAAAGTTAATAGCAGAGTTTCCAAGAGTCTCTAGAATTGGCATTGCTTCTGCTGGCCCGCTTCATGTTAAGCGCGGAGTGTTGATTAGCCCTACAAATATGATGGTGGGCAAAAAATCAATTGGCGTTATTCCAGTTGTTTCTTTTTTAAAAAACGCTTTGAAGCTACCTGTATATCTAGAAAATGACGCAGCAGCTTCTATTTTGGCAGAACACTGGGTAGGGGCAGCCAAAGGGTATAAAAATGCAATGATTTTGACTTTAGGTACTGGGCTTGGGACGGCGGTATTGGTTGATGGCAAGTTGATAAGGGCGGGGCGTGGATTGCATACAGAGGCAGGGCATCTTATTTTTAATCCAGCAGATAAGACGGCGCCTTGTGGATGTGGAAATTTTGGTTGTGCAGAAGCGTATTTATCAGGAAAAAATTTTGAAAATAGATTTTACAAAAAGCATGGCCTTGAGTTAAGTGCAACAGAAATTGCAATACTAGCTAAAAAAAGGGAAAAAAAAGCAGTTTTTGCGTTTCAAGAGTATGCATATTATTTGGCACTTGCTATACATAATTATGTTGTTGTTTTTTCACCTGAGATTATTTTACTTACCGGAAGTTTTGCCCAGGTGTCGCCTTTGTTTTTGTATGAAACCAAAAGGCATCTCAGAAATTTCTTAATCAAGAGAAGGAGTTTCATTGATCAAATGCCTGAAATTAAAAATGCAGGTTTGGGGAACAACGCCGGACTTATTGGTGGAGCTTATATTGCATTTAAATCTTAATTCGCATAATCTTTTGCAATAATTCCATACTTCTCTAGTTTTCTGAGCAAAGTCTTTTTTGGAATATTGGCATGGAGTGCGGTTTGATTGATTCGGCCTTTAAAAGTTTTTAAAGCACTAATTAAAAATTGTTTTTCAAATTCTTCCTTACTTAACTGAAAATCCAGTTTTTGCACATTGAGCTTGAACCCTGTGGATAAAACCGTACTAGCTGTTACTCCGGTTATCATAGATACTTGTGATACTTGGGCTTCTGGGTCAGCAGTGATTTGTGTATGTTCTCCTCTTACAGATTCTGGCAGGCTATCGCATGTAATCGTTTCACCAGTCTCTATAACAAATGCGTGTTCAATAACGTTTTCCAGTTCACGAATATTACCAGGCCAGTTATAGTTCTTAATCAATGCCATTGCATCGCCCTCAATAGCCTTAATGTTTTTCTTATGTTGAGCATTAAATTTCTCAATAAAATATTTTGCCAATGCATCGATATCATTTTTCCTTTCGCGTAAAGCTGGTAACATTATGGGAAGTACATTGAGTCGATAATATAAATCTTCTCTAAATTCCCCCTTTTTTATCATTTCTTCTAAAATACGATTAGTGGCTGCCACAATACGAACATTAACTTCGATTTCCCGATTGGCACCAACAGGAGTAAACTTTTTTTCCTGTAACGCCCTTAAAAGTTTAACTTGCATTGCTGGGGAGATGTCTCCTATTTCGTCTAAAAACAGAGTTCCGCCGTCTGCGTATTGAAATTTTCCAATTTTCCTTGAATCCGCTCCCGTAAAAGCCCCTCTCTCATGTCCAAAAAACTCGCTTTCAATAAGAGTTTCTGGCACAGCTGAACAATTAATAGTGACAAAGCGGTTGTCTTTTCTAGGGCTATTAAAATGTAATGCTTGTGCTACTAGTTCTTTGCCAGTTCCGCTTTCTCCACGTATTAAAACTGCAGTGTCTACGCGTGAGAGTTTGTCAATAATTGTAAAAATACGCTTCATTTCTGTGCTTTGACCAATAAATTCTGTGTCATTAGGGAGTTTTATCATGGGCGCAGAAAACGACATGTTTTTTACCATCGTATGTGCTTTGAGGGCCTTATCGATGAGATAGCCTAGATTTTCAGCGTTAATTGGTTTTTCTAAGTAATTATAGGCTCCTTCTTTTGTGGCTTCTACGGCGTCTCGAATGTTCGAATATGCTGTTAAGATAATAACAATGATCGAAGGGTCATGAGATTTGATTTCTTTTAAAGCCTCAAGCCCCGTCATTTTAGGCATGTTAACATCTAAGAGTACAAGGTCATATTTTCCTGCACGTACTTTATTAACTCCTTCTTCTCCATCACATGCTTGATCCACTTGATAATGGTTTTCTGAAAGAGCAGTGACTACTGCTAATCTCAAATCAGCATCATCATCTACTACTAGTATTTTAGGCATAATGGTTCTCCTTTTTGATTTCCGGTTTGATTTCCTGCGGGGGATTCATGGGTAATAAAATTTTAAAACAACTTCCATGCTCTGGGGTGCTATCAACTTCAACTTTTCCGCCATGAGCTTCGATAAAGTATTTAGTCAAATAAAGACCCAATCCCGTTCCTGATACTTTAGAAGTAATTTGATTTTTGGCCCTATAAAATTTTGTAAAAAGGCTATCCATTTCTTCTGCTGTAATGCCAATGCCATGGTCTTGAACTGAAATTTCTATCCAGTCGCCAAATTCTCTGCTTTTAATACAAATTTCAGATCCAGGTGTGGAATATTTAATGGCATTATCAATTAAGTTATTTATCACTTTTGAAATTAGGGAAACGTCCATTTTAATAGAAAAAAGTGGTTCTAGTTCTGTGTTGATTTTTATTTTTTTAGAGTGCACATGAGATTCAAAGCTGGTTATGGAACGTTCAATAACCTGATTAGGATCTTTAGATTCGAGTTTCAGGTGTATGCGCCCGGATTCTACTTTGGTTAGTTCCAAAATACTTGAAATAAACCTATTTAGTTCTTCGGTAGAAGATATAATATTTTGTAAAGACTCTTTTTCTTTGTCTAAAAGACGTTCTGATGTTTTTCGTAAAAGCACTTCTGCTAGGCCTTGAATTCTTGCAACAGGGGTTTTGAGATCATGTGTGACAAGTGATAAAAAATTTGTTTTTAACTCTTCGACTTGTACAAGTAGTTCACTTTTTTTCTGAAAATTCCATCTTTTTTTATATTCTAAAATTAAACGATAAGGAACAATGAGATAATAGCTCACAAAAATGCCTACCAGTGGTTGACTTGCTCTGATCCACAGTCCCTTAGTGTTAAATAAAAAAAGTAAACTTAAGACAAATCCAATTACTAATCCAAGTGTCGAAAATACTCCATAAAGAGGTGTTGAATAAATTACCCATCCAATAACAAAAGCGGTGCAAGCAAAGGTAATGATCCAATTAGCCCATTTTGGCACTAAAACTATGCCATCATTTTGTAAAAGAGAATCTAAAATATTGGCATGTACTAATAATTTAGGATGAGTAAAGGTTTTTTTAGAATACGGGGTAAATGTAAAATCCGAAGAGTCATCTTTTGAAATAGTCCCAATAAGTAATATCTTTCCGTTTAAAATGTTTGGGCTTATATTTTTATTTTCTAAAATCGAAGCAAAGGAAACGGTTTTGTAAGGGATATGTTTCTGGTAATAATCAGTTGAGCTGTGGTATCTGAAAAAAAACTGTTCGCTTTCGAGTTCTGGTACAAAAAAGCTTCCCTTTGGACGAGTATAATTATAGACTGGTTTTTCTTTTTCGGCAGTTTTGATTGATTGGGCAAGGCTGAGGTGAAAAACCGGTTTTTCATTCAAATAAGTTAATGCACGTCTTGTGACTTTATCTTCAGAAAAAATATTTCCATCTTTATGGATTACGGCAATAGAATGAGAGAGTTTGCTCAAAGGAAATGGTGGCACAACTTCTCCTGTAACATCAAATGGAGTTCCAAAAATAAACGGGATACCTTTGTGTTTCAATCTTTGTACGGATTCTATGAATCGCTTTGACCATTTACTTTGATAAGTTTTGGCATTGAGTTCACTTACACGGTTCATGTCTACGATGTATCCAATGGCTTTGGGTTTGTATTTTTCCAACGTTTCTAGTAATTCTGTGTGATAATTTAGCGGGAGTGGCGAAAATTCATTTAATTTTTTTGTGCTTGCGTCGTCTAGTGCAATTAACACTATTTCAGGACTGGGTTTAAAGTGTGTACTATAAATCACTCTTAAGTCATAGAGATTAGATTCTAGTAAATTGAATTCAAGGTTCATCAAAACAATGGTAAGAAAAGTGGCGCCAAGTAAGATCAATAGTGTTTTTTCGTGTTTTTCTGAAAAAATCTTTTTTATCATCTGCTTTTACTCCAGTGCTTTTACTCCTGCTTTTTGTTCCGCGCACATTCTGCTCTATAGCCTAAAGAGAGACTAGCCGCTCTCTTATAGACTATTATAAGCAAGAGTTATACCAACTGGGCTCATTTTGCACCAAAAATAAGTCCTTGTAATGTTTGATGAAACTGTTTCTAAGATTTCACATGCTTATTATAAAGTGTCTAATAATTTGACAAGTGATAAGACAACTTGCAAATTAGTAGGGCTCCGTAACAATCGTTGCAAATTAAGAATCAGAAGTTTTAGATTGACAACACAGAGTAATCAAACCAGTGACTGTCTCAGTCTCAGAATCAGTATCGGTATCAGTTGCTGTAACTGCTTCTACAACCTCTGCACAAGCAATACAAAAAAGCACCTAAACAATCAGCCTCATGAATCAACTCTGGAGTACCAAATAAATCCAAGAGAGTTTGAACTTCACGAAGTGAACCAAGTGAAATTCTATAAAACTTCTCTCTTTCCTTAGCTGAACTTTTTGCACTACCCTCACTTAGATTTAAAACTATACTTAGAATTGCCCGTTCAAATTGATCCCTCTTGTTTCCTTTTAGTTTTAGCCTCTCAGC
>JACRAO010000135.1 GCA_016213345.1 Bdellovibrio sp.
ATTGATATTCCTTTTTCAGAAAAAAACGAGTCTCATTTTAATAGCTTAGATATTCTTGAAAAAATTAAACGCTTAAGTCCTTTTACCAGTGTGATTTTGATTTCTGAACAAGCCAGTGTGGAAGAAGCAGTCAGTGCTATTAAATTAGGCGCAGAGGATTATTTTAAAAAGCCATTTAACTTAGAAAGTTTTAGATTAGCTGTTAAAAGAAGTTTGGACAAAAAAGCTGTTTTTATGGACCACGCTGGAGCTACTAGCTATTTGAATTTGATTAATGCTTGTCAAGTGATCTCTGCGTCTTTAGAGTTAGATAAAATATTTGGTATAATACAAGGTTTTTTCTCAAGAGAGTTAGGCTCAAATCATACAGCAATTTATACCATGGACAAAGAACAGCTGATTCATATAGAAGATCCGGCTTTTTACGGAAAAGGTGATCCAGCACTAGAAGAGATACTGGACATTGCACTGCAAGCTTCTAGTCCTCTTTATAAAATGATCGAAACACAGGAGTTTTATCGTTTTATTGAAAGAGGGCAGCTTACTCCAGGTCTTTTTGTTTTCAGATTTCAAAGTGCAGGAAATGCAAATTATTTTTGTGTTTGTTTATCTCCAAAACATCCGATCTCTTTGGATGCTTTTGAGGGACAAGTCAGGATTCTAAAAGCACAGATTGAACTGACAGTAAAAAACATTGAACAGTACAAAGGGGTTCAGCATCTGGCTTATGTTGATGATGTAACAGGTTTATATAATACGAGATATTTGAGCACGATTTTGGATCATGAAATTGCGCAGCATAAAATAACACAAAAGTCATTTGCTATTCTTTTTATTGATGCAGATAAATTTAAAGGTGTAAACGATACCCATGGGCATCTTGTTGGGACAAAACTATTAAATGAACTAGGACGACATTTAAAAAATTATGTTAGAGATGCAGATATAGTATTTCGCTATGGTGGAGATGAGTTTGTAGCGGTTTTATCACCTTGTGATTTGCTAACTGCAAAGTCAGTTGCAGAAAGAATTAGGAAATCAGTCGAAAAAACAGCATTTTTATCACATGAGGGTTTAAATTTTCGCTTTACAGTGTCTATTGGTGTTGCTCTTTTTCCAGATCATGCAAACTCCAAGAAAGCCATTATTGAGGCAGCTGATAAAGCCATGTACACCGCGAAGAAAACAACTAGAAATAGGGTTTTCATTGCCGGATTAGAAAATATTGTAAATATTTTGCCATTACAGGGAAATGCAAGTGTCAGAGTTAAAAAATAAATCTCGTTATAAATTAGTGGTGAGTGATTTTCACCTAGGCAAGGGGCGGTTTCTAAGAGATCGCACTTTGAATATTTTAGAGGATTTTGTTTACGATAGAGAATGGTCCGAGTTCTTAAGTTATTATCGTTCAGGACATTTTGCTGATGCAGAAGTTGAGCTTATTTTAAATGGAGATATTTTAAATTTGCTTCAAATTGATTCATGGGGTGTTTACACACATCTTATTACGGAGCGAAGTACAATTAGGTCTGTTCAAAAAATTGTCGAAGGTCATCGCATATTTTTTGATGCTATTAAGAAATTTGTTGCTACGGCTGGACATACGATATCTTATGTGGTTGGAAATCACGATATTGGGATGCTTTGGGAGGGACCGAGACGTATGTTTTCAGAAGCTTGTGGAATACAAGTTAATTTTTATGATGTTTATTACAAGTTTGACGGCATTTATGTTGAGCATGGTCAGCAGTATGAAAAATTTTCAGCTACGAATTTGCGCAGGCCATTTATTACACGGAGATTGCCGGAGCCAGTTTTAAATTTGCCTTGGGCCTCTCTTTTTGTGGCAGTCGTATTGCCTAAAATTAAACAAGAAAGGCCACATGTAGATAAAGTAAGACCATTTCAGACTTTTTTGAGTTGGACTCTTATGCATGATTTTTTCTGGGGGATGAAAGCTATTTATCTCATGTTTAAGTTTATGATAGGTACGATGTTTTTTCGTAGACGATACCATATTGTTGAAGGTTTTATTGCAACATTGGGATTGCTAAAGGAGATCACAATTTATCCTAACTACGATAGAATTGCATTTAAGATTTTAGAAGAAAATGATGACGTTAATACAGTGATTATGGGGCATATTCACCAGTTGCGTTACCGACTTTGGAGAGAGGGTAAGGAGTATTTTAACGAAGGTACATGGAATGAGGTGACCAATCTGGATCTAGGGGATTATGGAACCCGTATTCGCCTGACTTATGCATTTATTGAATATCCACAACCTGAGTCTACAAGCCAGCGTCCTGCAGTGCGTTTAAAGGAGTGGAAGGGAGTTTGGAAACCAGAACTTGAGGTGTTGGTTTAATTTCTTTGTGCTTGACCTGCTTGGTCATTTATTTTAAAGTCATGCAACATGTGCAAGGTAGTAGCCATAATTCCTGCGCGCTTTGGATCGACTCGTTTGCCGGGAAAACCTCTCATTAAAATTAAAAGAAACACTCAAGACAAGCCCCAAAATAAACTAATGATTGAGTGGGTTTATGAAGTCGCAAAAAAGGTCAAAAACATAACCGATGTCTATGTTGCTACAGAGGACGAAAGAATATCTGATGCTGTGAAACGTTTTGGAGGTAAGGCGGTTTTAACTCCAAATACCTTAAAAAGTGGCACAGATCGGGTTGCTTTTGTGGCTAAAGATATTTCAGCTGATATTTATATCAATATTCAAGGAGACGAACCTTTTTTAGAACCTTTTGTTATTGAGAGTGCATTGGATTTGGTGTTGGCTAAAAAATTTACAATTGGAACTGTGGCTACTTTTTTTAAAGATATTAGCGAAGTACAAAATCTAAATACTGTTAAGGTCTTGGTTGATTCAAATATGCGTGCTATTTATTTTTCAAGATTTCCTATTCCGTATAGTAGAGAGGCCATTCCTCTTACCCTGACTTCAGTGATTTGTAAAAAACACATAGGTGTTTATGTTTATACAAGAGATGCTCTATTGAAATTTGCAGGGCTTAGACAAACAGAGTTAGAAAAGGCCGAATCATTAGAACAACTAAGAGCAATAGAACACGATATCCCCATAGGGGTGAGCATTGTAGATTGTGATTCTATTGGAATAGATACTCTGGAGGATTTAGAAAAAATAAAATTTTATGGCTAAAAAACGAAAATATATTTTTGTTACAGGTGGGGTGTTATCAAGTATAGGAAAAGGGATTAGTGCCGCATCTATTGGTATGCTTATGGAACAACGCGGAATCAAAGTTACTATGCTCAAGATGGATCCCTACCTAAATGTTGATCCAGGCACGATGAATCCTTTTCAGCATGGTGAAGTTTTTGTTTTAGATGATGGAGCAGAGACTGATTTAGATTTAGGGCATTATTCAAGATTTGTAGAGCATGCACATTTTACTGGTAAAAATAGTTTCACAACTGGTCGTATATATGACGCTGTGATTCGTCGTGAACGGGCAGGTGGTTATTTAGGTAAGACAGTTCAAGTTATACCTCATATTACAGATGAAATTAAAAAACAAATTAGAGCAGGCTCTGAAGATTCTGATTTAGCAATTATCGAAGTCGGCGGAACAGTTGGAGATATCGAAAGTTTACCGTTTTTAGAAGCTATCAGACAAATGAAATCAGACGAAGGAGCAGAAAACGTGCTCTATATTCATTTGACACTGGTGCCTTATTTGTCTTCTGCTGGTGAACTTAAAACAAAACCTACACAGCACAGTGTTAGGGAACTCAGAGAAATTGGTATTCAACCTGATATTTTGCTTTGTCGCAGTGATCGCAATCTTTCAAAAGAGGTTAAAGATAAAATTGGTCTTTTTTGCAACTTGCAGGGTGAGCATGTTTTTAGTGCAATTGATGTAAGCAATATTTATGAAGTGCCATTATTTTTACATGAAGAGGGATTAGACGAAAAAATTGTAGAAAAACTTGGCATTTGGACCGGACGCCCAGATCTTTCAAAGTGGAAAAAAATGGTCGACAAAATCAGAAACCCAAAAAACGAAATCATAATTGGCATAGTTGGGAAATACACTGATTGGCGAGACAGTTATAAGTCACTCTCCGAAGCGCTTGTCCATGGAGGTGTAGCTAATGACACAAAAGTCAACATGCTTTATATTGACTCTGAAGAAATTGAAAAAAGAAAAAATCAAGATTTGTTAGGCAAAGTACACGGAATTTTAGTGCCTGGTGGCTTTGGGGAGCGTGGGATTGAAGGAAAGATCGAAGCCATTCGTTTTGCGAGGGTTCAAAAAATCCCATTTTTTGGTATTTGTCTGGGCATGCAACTTGGAGTGATTGAATTTGCTAGAAATGTATGTGGTATGAAAAATGCCAATTCTTACGAATTTAAGCCCGATGGAGAAGCAAATGTCATTGATCTTATGGAATCTCAAAAATCAGTGATCGATAAAGGCGGCACAATGCGGCTTGGTGCGTATCCTTGTCAAATTTTAACCAAGCACCGTGGCCATGCTACAAAAGCACATGAGGCGTACGGAAAAGAAAATATTTCTGAAAGACATAGACATCGTTTTGAGGTTAATAATAATTTGAGAGGTAGTTTAGAAGAAAAAGGACTTTTAGTTACTGGCAAGCATATTTATTTAGAAAATAAACTAGAGCTGGTAGAAATTATCGAGCTACCCGAGCACCCATGGTTTTTGGGTTGTCAGTTTCATCCTGAGTTTGTGAGTAAACCACTAAAGCCACATCCTTTGTTTGTTGCATTTATTAAGTCTGCGTTAGAGAATTCAAAAACTTTGCAAAAGAGTTTTCCAGGAGTTTAGATTATGGAGTTTGTATGATGCCATTGATTGTAGGTCTATGTGTCATAGAAGACGAGGGTATTGTTTTAGAGACTGCCCAAGAACTTAAGACACAGCTACAGGGTTTGTCTGTTCAGTTTTATTTCAAAGCATCATTTGATAAGGCTAATAGGACCTCACTTGAGAGTTTTCGGGGTCCTGGTTTAATAGAAGGACTTAAGATTTTAGAAAGGGTAAAAACAAAAGTTGGAGTGGCGCTTTGTACTGATTTTCATACGCCCAATCAGGCGGTGCCTGTAGCTGAGCTGGTGGATGTATTGCAGGTGCCTGCTTTTTTGTGCAGACAGACGGACATGATTGTATCTGGCACCAAAGCGGCATTGAAATTTCAAAGAAAGCTCAATATTAAAAAGGGGCAGTTTTTGTCGCCCAAGAGTGTAAAAAATATAGTAGAAAAAGTAAGAACTGTTTTGCATCACGAAGAAAGTGCTTTTAGTGATTTTTTATGTATTACTGAAAGAGGGGTTAGTTTTGGGTATAATGATTTAGTGGTTGATATGACTTCTTTTCAGTGCATTAAGGAATTTGGTGTTTCTGTTATTTATGATGTCACGCATTCTGTACAAGTTCCAGGTGGGGCTTTAGGTGGAAAAGCAACGGGCGGGAAAAGAGAATATCTAGAAGTTTTGGCACGTGCCGCGGTAGCCGCTGGAGCAGATGGTATTTTCATGGAGTGTCATCCAAATCCACCATTAGCAAAAAGTGATGGACCCAATGCTTTTTACTTAGAGCATGTGGGAGCTTTTGTGAAACAGCTATTAGAAATCAAATCATTGGTTGGAACACTGCCGAGGGTTAGCAGAAAGGGGTGTGAATGATGATGCCATCGCAACTTCAAGGTATAACAGAGGCTAGGAAACTATTAGAGATACAAGATTTACAAGATCGTCTCAAGAAAATCAAACTATTGATTTTAGATGTAGATGGTGTGTTGACAGACGGCAGGATTTTTTGGTTAGAGAGTCAGGGTTGGACCAGGTATTTTAATGTTAAAGACGGCTATGGTCTTGTGCTACTGAGGGAATCAGGAGTACAGATTGCTGTCATTAGTGGAGGAGACTCCAAAGATGTCAGATTTAGGATGAAATTTTTGAAAATTCAGCACGTATTTTTAGGTGATGAAGAGAAACTTAAGGCTTTAGATAAAATTCAGAAAACAACTGGTTTTGATTACGAAGCAATGGCTTTTATTGGGGATGATCTTTACGATATTCCGATTATCGAAAAAGTAGGCTTTAGTGCTACCGTCCCGCACGCAGTGCCAGAAGTGAAAAACAAAGTACATTATATTACAGAAAATCATGGAGGGTGGGGGGCTGTGAGAGAAGTCGCTGATGCAATCAGGGCTGCTAGAGCAGAATCTCCATCATAAAAGTGTAGAGTTAAGCCAGGAACTGTTTTAGTATTGGTATCGGTAACTGTTTCTACAGCCTTTTTATAAACTAAAACCCTGGTTTCCCGTTTCTGATCCTGATCTTGATCTTGATACCGATACGGTTATCTGCTTGCCAGATTGCCGTGCTTGCCATGTTTGCCTGTTTCCAAAACTGCATATTAAGAATATAAGTAATATCAATTGGTTACAAAAAAACTTGCATTTATGACTAATATATACGATAATATATGTCGTATATAGAGGTGCTGAGCATTTATGCGATTTTTATTTATTGATTGAATTAAGATGAGAATTGTCGTAAATAGAGTCTAAAATAGAGGCTTGATTAGTAAGGACTAAATTATGATACGGTTAAACAGAACTACAGAATACGGATTAATTGCTCTTTGGCATATGAGTCGCAAGAAAAGTACGCACGTTAACTTGCTCACTACTGCCAGAGAAATTTCAGATCACTATGGGTTGCCGTTTGAAATTACAGCAAAAACTCTGCAAAGACTGAAAAACGCAGATTTTATTCATTCTTCTCATGGGGCAAAAGGCGGTTATTATTTAAAGAAAAATCTAAAGGATGTATCTTTTGCTGATTTCCTAAGTTTGATGGAAGGCGGTCAATCACTGGTTATTTGTACGTTTCCTAGAGAACATCCCGAAGACGGCTCATGCGAATATCGCGATAGATGCGAAATTAAATCATTTATGTCAAGTCTGAATCAACGCATGGTCCAGTTTCTGGCTAATATTCGTTTAAGTGAATTAGAGGAATTTTATTCAAATAACAATGGCAAGGATCTATCAGCCAATATACCTGTTAGTCTCCTGGTGTCACAAAAGGAGGCGCTTAAGACATGAGGCTTCCTATTTATCTGGATTATCACGCGACTACTCCGGTGGATCCAAAAGTGTTTCAGGCCATGGCTCCATATTTTACTGAAATTTTTGGAAATGCAGCTAGCAGAAGTCATGAGTTTGGATGGGTGGCAGAAGCTGCCGTAGAAAACGCAAGAGAACAAATAGCCAAACTTATTGGCGCTATTGACAAAGAAATTGTTTTTACAAGTGGTGCAACTGAAAGTGATAATTTAGCAATCTTAGGCGCAGCTGAAATGTACAAAGAGAATGGAAATCATATTGTCACTTCATCTATTGAACACAAAGCAGTACTAGATGCTTGCCATTTTTTGCAGTCCACCAAGGGGTTCGAAGTAAG
>JACRAO010000129.1 GCA_016213345.1 Bdellovibrio sp.
TACTGTATCCTTTTTTGCTGGCAATGTCTTGAATTATTTGTCTTAGCTTATTTAAAATAGGAGCAGTTAGCGTTTGTTCTTTTTGCTGCAGTTCTGTTTGAGATTTCATTTGGAGCTGTTGGAGTTTTACAATGCGCTCTTGAATTTCGCTTTGTTTCTTTGCTCTTGCTTCTTCGTTCATAACAAGTGATTGTTTTTTGAATTCCTCTCCCATTTTATTGATTTTAGCTTCTTCATCTTGAATTTCTTTTCGTTTTAGGGTCAAAGCTTTTTCTAAATCAGATTTTGCTTTTTTTCCTGTTTCGACATTTTGAATAGCCTTTTGCATGTCTACGGTGGCAACTCGTGTTTCGGCACCAATGGCAACGCTTGAACCCAAAAAACCAATTACTAACATCCTGATAATAAACGTATTTTTCATATTTTTCTCTCCCTTTTGAACATAAAAACTCTAAACCATTAACTTATTGACTAAAAAACCACACTACACAACAAAATTCAAGTAATTTATATGAATACCCTGTACTATATCGTTCTCAGTTTTTTATACAATGTTCTAGCCACTTTTTGGTCACTTGGAGACACAGCTATTATTTTTAAATAAAAGCTGCCTATATTTAAATAATTATTATTGGGAGTATCATAAGTGGAAAATACTTTTTGGCCTGTCTCTTGTTCGACTGATAAAGTAATAAAATTTTCAGTATCCTCTACATCCTTAGCTTCACAAATAGTACTTGAGGTGCAAGTTATTTCATAAAGAGCTAGACAGCCGTTTTTTTTGCCTCTTTCACACGTAAAAATAGTGTAATTTGCGATTTGATCTATGGGTACCCACCAACTTAGTTGAATTGGATTTGATCTGTAACGAAATTTTTCTATTTTAAATGCAACTGGAGCTGAATTTGTAGATACAGTATTATTAGAAGGTTTTTGTGAATTTACATTTTCAGACTGGTCTTCTTCTGGCGTAATCTTGACTGTTGATACCGAAGTTTTCAGCTTAGGTTGATCTGATTTGTTTATAGTGTCTGGGTTCCCACATCCCATAATTAGTCCAAAAGTGAGAGCCATCGAAAGTACAATCATAATTCCCATGTCTAGCAGTCCAAGATCACGAATTTGCTTCCACATAAATAAAACCTCCAGTTTACATACCTATATTGGGTTTTTCTGAAACCCATACAATTTACAGAGCAATTTCCGTGCCAGTATAGATTTTTTAGAAAAATTAATGCATTAGATAGAAGGTATTGGATTTATTAATAATAAATATGTAAATATTATATGATTAAACTTATTTTATTTCAATAAAGTGTTATATATTAGACAGGTGTCGATATCTAAAACGGTGTTCCGATCATAAATTCGAAATTCATATCCGGATCACCTGGATCACGCATTATTGGGAAACCCCATTCAAATCGCAGTGGTCCAATTGGAGAAAACCAACGAATCCCTAACCCCGCATCTGTTTTAATCTTAAACTCATGTCCAACTGGAAAAGTCTCAAATGCATTGCCAGCATCAAAAAATGTAACCAATTTGATACCAGCTTCGCGCACTAACGGGTACTCAAGCTCAAAAACAGCAAGCATCTCAATGCGGCCACCAATTGGCTCAACAAAAGAATTCCCATTCGCGTCCTTCCTTATCCTTGCAGGTCCCACAGTTGGAAAGGGATAACCTTTTAGGGTATTCGCGCCACCCATTAAAAATCTCTCCGAAGGCGGTGTGATCTTGCCTCCTAGAGCATGAATCTGGCCATATTCTAAATTATTTCTAAAAACCAAATCCCCAATGAGTTTTGTATAATAGCGATTATTGATGATCCACTTCAGGAATTTTTTATCCCCTCCTAGCCCCACAATTTCAGCAGTCACGCTTTGATAGTTTCCGGCAGAGGTTTCGAATCTGTTATTTCTTTTGTCTCTAACTATACTAAACACAACACTGGATAACATCCCGCGATCGGCATTTAGATCTTCTTGAATTGCAGGATCACTTTCGTTGACAATATCCTCAAGCTTGGTACCCTCGTTTTTGTATGTTATATAAGCGTTAACAAACTCTCTGATCGGGTATCCCAGTCTCACATCAAAACCTAAACGACGGGTTGTCCATTTATTGGGAATAGGCTGAGAAATATAATATGTATCAAATCCCATTGACCATTTTGTGTCAAAAGCATACGGATCAGTAAATCCTAAATTAATACTTTTATAGCGATGATCTTTTGTTAAATTTAAAGCCAAACTAAGTGTCTGTCCGCGGCCCAATAAATTGATTTCTGAAATTTGTGTTGTAAAGAAAAAACCTTGCCCGCTACTATAGCCAGCTCCTAACGTAATTGTACCAGTAGAGCGTTCCTTGATCGTAATCTCTAAATTTAATATATCCGGTTTATCCTTGGGACTTACTGTATTAAATATCACTTCTCCAGGAGCAAAAAACCCAAGCCGTTCGACATTTTCGCGTGATTCACGCAAACGAGTGCCATTGTAAAGCTCACCTTCTATGATTTTAAGTTCTCTGCGGATAACTTTGTCATATGTTTTTGCATTACCTAAAATAACAATTTCACCAAAATGAATCAAATTTCCCTTTTCAAAATCATACTGTATATCTACTGTTTTTGTATCATCATGAATATTCATTTTTGGAATGACATTGGTAAACGCATATCCGAGATCCTGATATTTTTCAGTTAGTCGTTGAATATCCAAATTTCGCTTTGAAATGCCAAATACATCCCCGGGTCTAAGGACTAAATCTTTATCCAATTCTTCTTTTGTAAATAAAAGTTCTCCCCCAAAATCCAGTTGCCCCATGTTATAAGGCTCACCCTCGTCAATATAAACCGTTATATACAACCATTTTTTGTCATCACTGACAGCAATCACTGGGTTTTCGTAACGAAATTTGACAAACCCGTGTTCTAAATACCAATAAGTCATACGTTGCAGGTCCATCTTAAAAGAAGAATCTTTGAAGTTTCCAGAACCTGTCATAAATGAAAAAGCACCACCTTCTTTTGTCTCAGCAAGAACCGATTTCAATTGTTCATCAGAAAAATGTTTATTATTTAAAAAGATAATTTTTTTGATTTGTACCCTGTCATAGTCATTGATTTTATAAACAAGCTCTACTTCGCCTTCTTTGATCGGTTTTATTTCAAAATCAACTTTAGTGAGATAATATCCCTTTTCTTCATAATGTTTTTGAATGTGCGCGATATCATCTTTTACTTTATTTACATCCAAAATTGCCCATTCTTTTAGCTTAATAACTTCCTTTAGATCTTCAGCTGTTACTCTTTCGTTACCGTCAAACTCTAATTTAGAAATAACAGGATGTTCTTTGAGTTCATATAAAACACGTACTTGTTGATTGCCCAAATCATCAGTATAAACTTCAATATCTTGAAACCACCCGGTTTGAAAAAGATTTTGAATGTCATTACGCACTTGTTCCTGAGATAAATTTTGTCCAACTTTCAAAACAAGTTTTGCCAACACAGCGTCTTTTTCGATGCGCTTTAGACCTTTGATTTCTATTTGACCGACTTTAGTTAAATTCTCATTAGCTAGACTTGTCACCGCAAAAAAACTTACCAATAAAAATAATTTAAAAAAATTACTAATCATAATAAAGTTCAATCATCAACTTACAAACAAACCATCCTTCATTACCAAAACGCGATGCATCCGACTTGACAACTCGTGATCATGCGTAATCAACAAAACAGAAACACCAGTAGTTTGATTAAGTTTTGTCAATAAGTCCATCACATTTTGGCTATTGAAAGAATCCAAGTTACCAGTAGGCTCATCAGCCAACAAGAGCTTGGGTCTTAAAATAACTGCTCTAGCTAATGCCACTCTTTGCTGCTCTCCTCCTGAGAGCTCTGCAGGGCGGTGTGTAAGCCGATGGCTTAGACCTACAAATTTCAGTAAATCCTGGGATTGCTCTTGAGCAGCCTTTTTAGTGTAACCAGCTATAAGCGCAGGTAGCATTACGTTTTCTAATGCTGAAAACTCCGGAAGTAAATAGTGAAACTGAAATATAAACCCTAATGCCCGATTACGAAACAAAGCCAGCGCTCTGTCAGAATATTTTGCAATATCTTGTAAATGTGGACCAAATAAAATACGGCCTGCAGTAGGGAGTTCTAGAGTCCCCAAGATATGTAACAATGTGCTTTTACCAACCCCGCTTGCTCCATTTACAGCGACCATTTCTTTTTGATGAATGGTCATAAAAATCCCCCGTAGTACGGGGATTTCTGTTTTTCCTTTGAAAAAAGATTTTCTAATTCCTTCAGCCTTTAAAATAGGAACACTATCATTCATACCTCAATGCCTCAATTGGGGGTTTTCTTGAAACATGAAACGCGGGAATCAAAGTTGCCACAAATACAACGCACAAAGCAACACCTAAAATAATAAGAATTTCACTCCAACGCTCTATTACGGGTAAAAAATCTAAGGAATAAATTTGCGCAGGTAGCCGTATAAGTTCTGTCTTTGCCAATATATAATTAGCGCCAAGTCCCAGTAATAAGCCAAGTCCTCCTCCCAAAAAAGCTATGCCCATACCTATATAGCAAAAAAGACGAAAACTCTGACTAGCAGGAAAGCCTAGGGCTTTTAAAATTGCAATTTCCTTTGATTTATCATGAATCATCATCATCAAAGTGCTTGCCACATTAAAGGCCGCAACAATAATAATGACTGCTAATAAAATAGAAATCACTACTTTTTCCAGATGTATAGCATAAAAGAAGTTTTTATTTAATGTTGACCAATCCTTTGCTCTAAAAGGATACCCAAAGCTTTTAGACAAGCGCTCTGCAACCAGGCCCGAAGAAGCCAATGTTTTTAATTTCATTTTAAAGGCAGTAACCTGTGTTGGGGCATCTAAAATTTGTTGCAGAAAACTTAAGCGAGTAAAAATATATTTCGAATCATAATCGAACATACCCATACGCACAATGCCCACGACTTGTACGGAAACAACTTTAGGACTTCCATGGCCCTCAAGTCCTGGAAAAATTAGTTTCACTTCTGTTCCAACCAGAGCTCCTATTTTTTGAGATAAAACAGACGCCAGCACTACTTCGTTGTCGCCTTCTGGCATACGGCCGCTTACTATACGTTTAGGCACTGTCGTGACATTTCCAAAACTGCTAGTATCAATACCTTCGATAACAGCGCCAGAGACAGCACGATTTCCTGAGATCATCAATTCTGTAATAAAAGAACCTGTTATTGACTCTAGTTCTGGAACTAGTTTTTGAACTTTTGCAAGAATTTTATCAGGTTCTTGAATTGGATCTCCACGTGTGTATAAAATTACATGACCACTTAAGCCATGAACTATTTTTGAAAACTCCGCTTCAAAACCATTAATAACACTGGTAACCACGATAAGAGCGAAAACGCCTAAAACCACTCCTAAAACTGATACACATGAGATAAAGGAAATAAATTTTTCAGAGCCATGGCTTAGTAAAAAACGTTTTGATAAAAAAAACAGAGTAGAAAACTTACTCATGTTTCCTCATGAGTGGAAACAAAATCACGTCTCGAATACTTGCTGCATTTGTAAAAAGCATAACAAGCCGATCAATGCCAATGCCCTCGCCTGCAGTCGGAGGCATTCCGTACTCCAATGCTGTCACATAATCTTCGTCCATTTCGCAGGCTTCTTCATTGCCCTGTTTTCTTGCTTTAACTTGCGATAAAAATCGTTCTTTCTGATCTACAGGGTCATTTAATTCTGAAAACGCATTGGCCATTTCCCGTCCATAAATATAAAGCTCAAAACGATCCACTAAAAATGGATCTTGTTCATTTTTTCGCGATAAAGGCGAAATATCAAGTGGGTATAAAGTAATAAAAGTAGGCTGTACTAAATGCTTTTCAACTTCTTCATCAAAAATAATAGCCTGAAGCTCTCCCACAGAGGAGTTAGAATCCATCGCATAACCCTTGGATTGCCCATACTCTAAAAGCTTAGCGTGATTTCTTATATTTTGTTTTTCTTTAAAATTACTATAAGTTAAAACAGCTTCTTCAAATGGCAGCTTTTTCCAGGTTCCATCCAGATTAATTTCTGTTTGTTGATATGTTAGGGTGCGTGTACCTAACACCTGGTCCGCTATGTTTTGAAAAAGTTCTTGCGTAAGTAGTATTAAATCTTCATAGGTGGCATAAGCTTGATAAAACTCAAGCATTGTAAATTCTGGGTTGTGTTTGATCGAAATGCCTTCATTCCTAAAATTTCGATTAATCTCAAAAACGCGTTCAAAACCACCTACCACAAGTCTTTTCAAATAAAGCTCAGGTGCCACTCTCAAATAAAGTTGCATATCTAGCGTATTGTGATGAGTTTCAAATGGTCTGGCCAGCGCACCCCCAGCTATTGGGTGCATCATTGGAGTTTCGACTTCTACAAAATCCATAGCTTGAAAAAATTTCCTAATCACTTCGATAATTTTGAAACGTTTATAAAAAACAGCTTTTGTTTGATCACTCATAATGAGATCTAAGTAGCGTTTGCGATACTTGAGTTCGACATCTGCAATCCCATGGTATTTTTCAGGAAGTGGTTGTAGCGATTTTGTGAGTAGTACCAATGTGTCAATATGAATAGAAAGCTCACCTGTTTTTGTCTTAAATAAGATTCCTTTAGAAAAAATCACATCTCCTATATCAAGCTCTTTGAACCTAGCATATGCGCCATCACCTAGTTTGTCTTTTTGTACAAATAGCTGTATGTTCCCACTGCGATCTTTTATAGTGACAAAAGCTGCTTTTCCAAAAAGCCTAATTGTCATAATGCGTCCAGCAACCGAGCAAGCAATAGATAGCTCTGTTAACATTTCGCGTGTTTTTTCATTGTATTTACTGTGTAAATCAAAAGCCAAATCAGAAGACTTGTAGCCATTTTTATATGGATTTTCATTTTGACTGCGAAGTTTTGTAAGCTTTTCAAAACGCACACGCACTTGTTCAGATAAATTTTCAGTACTCATTTCAGCTATGCCCTTCTAAGGGTCTGTCCATGAATAAACTAGACACCAGGCATCTCATATTTGGGCACCTTTGAATTCGCCTCAATCGAAAAACGCTCACCATAGGCCGTGCTATGCCTCGCATTTTTCTCAATCGGCTCATCCAAATCTGCTCCAA
>JACRAO010000012.1 GCA_016213345.1 Bdellovibrio sp.
CCAACTCACCCCTCCTGGGCAGAGAAAGACAAAGGCTGCATTATTTTGTAGACAGTAAGAAATTCCCTTAAAACAAAAGTTTTTTAAAAATTCTCAATACTTAACGCGGAACTGTATACAAAATTAGGGGGAAGATCCGTCGGGATTACGGAGTCTTCACAAGATAGCATTTCCAAATTTTGATTTCGATTCGATGAAACCCATGTTTCAAAGGGTGGTAACGAGTTCCAGCTATCAGTTTCTTTGGGTTGAAGATGGCCGACAACGATCTTTTGGACTCATCACGGGTTGATTGGATGATGTACACTGCAACTATAGAGCATAATTTTAACAGTAAGCCCAAATGTTAAATCTTTTTGAAATCTTTAATTCGCAAAGTTGGAGTAACAAATCCACCATAACGATTGAGTTCTGGGATGCAAGCCCACTCCTTGACATTTTTTAAAAAAGAAAACTCCTGCTCATGATCCAAAGCATGAAACCAAATAGCGTTAATATATTTTTTCATGTCTAAATCAATACTAGATAAGCGAAATTTTATGTGTTTGCCTTTAAGTATTTGATGACTAGCGGCCATAGCCTTAACCCTAAAAATAATTTCAGAATTTCCAGGTCCAAAAGGCCCCAGACTTTCTAACTCTCTAAAAGTTTTGAAATTCAATTCTTCTACCGAACAACTCCCTTCGATCACTAGTGGCTTTAACTCCAAATCTTCTGGGATTTGACTTAAGGCTTGATTAAATGCCTCACAAAAATTATCGCACTGCCCTTTGTCAATAGAAAGCCCAGCAGCATATTTATGCCCACCAAAACTTTTTAAATATTTAGCAGATAATCTGAGCGCTAATAAAACATCTTTACCAAAACAACTCCTTACACTTCCTTTCCCTATTTCATCTCTAAAAGAAATAATCACTGTTGGTTTCTGAAAAGTTTCGACCACACGGGATGCAACAATCCCAATCACACCTTCGTGCCAGTTGGCATTTCCAACTACAACAGCATGTAAAAATCTCCCCTGTTTTATTCCCTCTTCTACTTTTAGTTTGACATCTTCCCAAATCGTATCTTGCACATGTGCTCGCTCCCGATTGAGTTTTTCGATTTCAAGTGCAATTTCAGAAGCTCGGATTACATCATCAGTTGTCAAAAGTTCAAAGGCTAAACTTGCATGAGACATTCTGCCAGAAGCGTTAATTCTTGGACCTAAAACAAAACCCAAATGACTAGGGCTTAAGTTTTTTTTGCTCAATCCAGATACTTCTAAAAGTGCTTTCACACCTGGTTTTTGAGTCACCTCCAGAACACTTAACCCATGGCGAGTTAAAATATGATTATCTCCCACCAATGGCACCATATCAGCAGAAGTCGCTATTACTACTAAATCCAAATGCTGCTTTAGATTAGGCTCTTTGCCACCCGGCCACCAATTTTCACTTTTACCCCGTGTTCTTAATGCTCTGGCAAAATAAAAAGCAAGCCCGCATCCACAAAGCTCTTTTAGTCCACTCTGGCAATCCGGTCTTTGAGGATCTAAAACTGCTAAAGCCTTTGGCATACCCCTCACACTATCCACTTGGTGATGGTCTATTATAATTAGATCTAACCCTAATTCTTTGGCTTTTTGGGCAGCATCAAAACTTGTAATCCCTGTGTCTACTGTGATTAAAAGAGAAACGTCTTCTTTGAATGCATTTTCTACTGCTCCGACATTTAATCCATAACCGTCTTTGAATCTATCTGGCTGCCTAACATCAAATTGAAATCCGAATTCTTTTAAAATCAATGCCAGTAACGAAGCTGCTGTGGTTCCATCCACATCATAATCACCAAAAACACGAACTTTTTCCTGATTTTGCCTAGCCAAAACCATTCGATCAATAGCCAAATCCATATCCTTAATAGAATACGGGTCTTTGAGATTTTCTAATTTTGGTGAAAGAAAGTTTAAAATTTCTTCAGTAGACCCCAAACCTCGATTAACACAAACCTGAACTACCAACGGCGAAAGACCAGTTTCATTTATAAGTTTATTTACGTTCTCTGTATTTGATACTAATCGGTCTTGCCATAACCTACGGCTTTCCCCCTCGTTTTCCATTGTTATGCTTCTAATTTTGGTTCTGGTCTTACCGAGATATCTCTTTTAGATTTTCCAGAACCATTGAATTTTTGCTTTAGTGATCTATTATGATAATAATGCGTTAAAATAATCACAATAGAGCTTGCTATAAAAATAGACGAGTAAGTACCTACAACTATACCCACCATGAGGGTAAACGCAAAATCTGCAATTACTTTGCCACCCAGAAGCCAAAGAGAAAATACTGACAAAAAAGTGGTAAAAGAAGTCAAAAGCGTTCTACCAAGTGTTTCGTTGACTGCTTGATTTACAGCTTGCTCAATAGGTAATCCCGGGTGCTGATGTGTTGTCTCTCTCACCCTGTCATACACAATAATGGTATCATTATTAGAATATCCAATTAAGGCCAAGATGGCAGCCAGGATTTGCAAATCAAATTGCTTTTGCATAATAATAAAAACCCCAAGCGTAATCACCGTATCATGGAAAAGTGCCAAGACCGCTCCTGGCGAATACCGTATATCAAACCGCAAAGTAACATAAATCAAAATACAAAGCAGAGCATACAACATCGAAAGATAACCACTCATCCTAAGCGAACTACCAGCCGCCGGACCCACTACGTCCACTCTTTGCACCTCCCAGTCCTGAGGTTTTAAGACTTTGTTGATAGCATCTGAAATTTGCTTAGCTACTAAGTTCAAAGATGACTCATCCCCTTGTGCTTTTATTAAAAATTGGTGCTCCTCTGGAATACCAATTTGTTGTACTTTTAGCCCTTTAACTTCTGACTTTTGTAATTCGTTTCTTACTTGTTCGATATCCCAAGTGGCCGGAACTTTGATCTGAACTTCAGCACCACCTGTAAAATCAATTCCATAATTAAGTCCTTTTGTAAGAAACAAAACAAAAGTCAGCAAAATACAAATAATAGAAATCCCCATCCACATAAACCGCTTGCCGACAAAATCAATTTGCGTTCCTGGTTTAATAATTTCAAACATGTTCGGAAATCCTTTCAAATACTGATACTACGCGCTCTATTTTTTTCTAACAACATGAGGTACAAATCAAAAATCAATTTACAAACAAA
>JACRAO010000128.1 GCA_016213345.1 Bdellovibrio sp.
AAAGAGGTTTTAGAAATTGGAACAAAAACACACTGATTTTGTATGCATTGGAAGGCATCGGGAACTCTCTGAGTTAAAAACCTGTATACAAGCGCAGAAAAATATTTTACTTGAGGGACCGGTAGGAGTTGGTAAAACACATTTGGCTTTATCTGCTACGAAAGAATTTCAATTTCCAGTTTTTCGCATAGATGGCGATAGTCGATATACAGAACAAAAACTAACTGGCTGGTTTGATCCTCCCACAGTTTTAAAAAAAGGTTACTCCGAAGACACATTTTTTCCTGGTCCACTAGTAGAGGCTATGAAATCCGGAGGCATACTTTTTATAAATGAACTCAATCGACTACCAGAGGGGGTGCAAAATATTTTACTCCCAGCTATTGATGAAAAAGTAGTTTATATTACAAAAATTGGTTGGTTAAAAGCAAAGCCTGGATTTTTAGTAATAGCAACTCAAAATCCAAAAGAGTTTGTTGCTACTTCACACTTAAGTGAAGCCATTTTAGATCGATTTGAGCTAATTGTAATAGATTATCAATCAGAAGAAGAAGAAATTGAAATTACAAAAAATAAGTGTTTTCTTCTTATAAATGATTTAGAAGCTGGTATAAAAAACTTACTACCTAAATTAGCCGTTCGTCTTTGTCGTATGACGCGAAGCCACTCAAAAGTAAAACGTGGAGCGTCCGTACGCGCTGCCATTAGTATTGTTGAGCTTTGTTGTGTTTTTTTGAAACAACAAAATTCTTTAGATTCTGCGTTTTTAAAAGCAGCACTTCTTGCTCTGCCTACCCGCATTGAGTTGGAACACGAAATAGAAAGCCAACTTTCTTTAGAGCAAGAAATGAAAAATCTGATCAAAGATTGTGTGGAAAAAGTATTAGATGGTGATGAAAACGAATTAAAAAAAAAATCTTAATATCAGAAAAAAACACATTACTTTTTGAAAACAACAAAAAACTTGCTTTTATTCCACCGGAATTTATCAATCATTCTTTAGATCCCAAAGATGATATAACACAGGATCTTGCAAATTTATCTGCATGGGATGTGGCTATCAGATATCATGAAATCAAAACCAAAGTGGCCTATCGGAATATAATAAAAAAAATAAAGACACTTTCTGTAAATGCAGTTTTAGAAAAAGCACGTGCAATTTTAGGCTCTGTTTCATATCCTTTGATATCTCAAACGGCACCTTTAGATGAAGTCCCATATGGTGCATTAGAGCCAGAGTTGGATTTGGAGCAAACTTTAGAAAACGAAGCACTTTTTTCTCTACATTCTAACAAAACATTATTATCTTCAAACGCAATTTGGATGAATTATCAAGCACATCGAAAACAACCTGTCGTTTTGACGCTAGACACAAGTCTTTCGATGACTGGCGAGAAGCTTGCGCTTACTTCTGTTGCACTTGCCGTAGTTTTGCTTCAGTTTCCTGATGATCCAATAGGCATTGTGGCATTCGAAAACGAAGCTCAAGTATTAAAAACGCCAGAAGAAAAAATAAGAATCGAAGAGTTGGTAGAAAAATTTTTAGATGTACCAGCACAAGGATATACCCACCTGGAAAGTGGGTTAAAGACTGCTTTAGGATTAGTTTCTAGTACTAAACACCAAGGCATATTTAAACCTCCCTCCACCGTGTTACTAACAGATGGAAAATATACGGCTGGCAGAGATCCAGCTTATTTAGCTCATAGGTTTCCGCACCTTATTGTTTTAAAGATGGGCAGAGAAAAGGCAAGTCTTGACCTTTGTAGAGAACTGGCTAAAAAAGGACATGGATTGTTGCGAGAGGTGGGTGAACTAGAAGTATTGCCAATGGTGATGTATGGTGTGGTAAAAGATTTATTGCGCGGAAGGTCTGTTGGGTAGTACATATAGCGAATTAGCGAATTAAAGAACACATTTGCCTGAACCCTCCATTTTAAAATCTCAATTCAGTTTGCCAGCCGAATCCGAGATTTTTTCCACTGAGCTGAATACTTTCGCATCACAACCCTTGGTTCGCACAATAAGCCACCACCCCAACCAAGCTCAGTATGCTCATCGTTGAAATAAAAAGACAAATTATACGATTAGGGGCTCCGGACAGGGGTTGCAATACCCGTGTTTTGTTGGCTAATTCATGAGGGCTGCATTCCTGGGCAATAAAAATATATTGGTGCAAAAATGAAGGTCCAATGGGAACAAGAAAGCCACCCCCTAATAAACTCAAAATATCATAGGGTTAATTCGCGTACCCTAAAGCGTACATTATGCTTGACCGACACGTACCTTAAAGAGTACATTTATAAAAGAAGAGATAATAATGAATAATGCGAAAAAGATAATTGCTGAATTCTTTAGAACAGAAGCTGGAAATGAACCAGTAAGGGATTATTTAAAAGCTCTTGGTCGACCCAATTCTACGGAAATTGGCGCAGATATTGGCACCACCGAAAGATGCTGGAAGCTAGGTAAACCGCTCGTTGATCAACTTAGAAAAGCAAGTAGCGGAAACACTGAACCTATTTATGAAGTAAGGCACACTGTTGATGGAAAGGAATATAGAACACTGTTTTTTGTTTATAAAAACAGAATGATCCTTACACATATTTTTCAGAAAACGTCGCAAAAAACACCGAAGGTTGAAATTGATTTAGCCTGGTCACGAATGAAGCAATGGGTAAATGAAGAAAAATAAGATTGAGCGGAGGAAAAAATGA
>JACRAO010000133.1 GCA_016213345.1 Bdellovibrio sp.
ATAAAAAAAAGGAAGAACCTCCAATTTGTCCAACCACCAATAAACCATGTGGTTCAGCAAAAGCCCCTTGTACTAAACCTTAAATATATTATTTCAAGGTTTTAAACCAGCATGTGGGGCGCAACCCTACTGTATATCCACTAGCGGACATACATGAATATTTTGCTGCTTCCAGTTCTGCTTCTATAGTGTTATTTCCAGTTTCAGTTTGTTCATTTTTTCCTGGAATTAATTTTGAATCAAAACTAGCCAAACAAAGTGTTCCACTAAAATAAGTATCCAATCTGCATTGTGCTTGTGGGTGATAATCATATGTTTCAGTCACAACCTTAGTATCCGGAGTTTCAAATTTTGGTTTCCCGGAACTACCTAAAGCAGCCATCAAATTTGCCAAAGACTGCCCCGCCAAAGCATTTCTATAACAAAGCTTTTGCTCTAATTGCGTGTTCCAAGCTTGATTGCAATTTTTTTGTACAAATTCAGGAACCACTTCACTATCAATAGGATTTTCCCAAGGTGTGTTTACAAATGCTGTTTTTGCACATACAGAAGTAGCAAAATAATCTGCTTGACCCTCAGAAGCTGCCCACTGATTGGATGATTTATAGAAAAAATACCCACCAAAATGATGTCCTAATTCGTGACATACTACTAATGCAAATCCATCTGGTGTAAGCTCAGCTCTTCTAGCTAGCCCCCCATACATGTAAACAGTCCAATCTTTTTTACTTTGATTTGCATAAGCATTTACTACTCCGCTTGCCCACTTTTTATCAGCACTCAATTTGGCTCCGTGCAGTTCGGCCCATGGAGCCCACAGAGATACAACATGATCTATGATTTTATTAAACAACTCTTCTGTAATATTATTTACTATACGCACATCATCTAAAAGGTGAAATGAATTTGGTGGAAGCGTTGTGGCAAAGCTTTTATAGCCCTGTAAGCTAAAAAACAAAAACGATATTAACACTAAAAATCCTTTTTTATTCATTTTAGAACTCCTTTTCTATAATTTATTATTATTTATTAAATATTAAAAAAATACAATTACAAAATTACATACCCCAACTTCATTACACGGGTACTTTTAAGATAAGCACTCAACCTGCCGATGTAAACCATAGGAGATCTATCCGAAAGGTAGGAGCATGCGCGTTATTGCCCTAATTACAGACCGCCCCGATCCACCCATAACAGGGTCACGGGTGAGAAATTTTCATCTCTGGCCAACTCTTTCTGGCCTTGGACCTGAAATCAAAGTTCTGGGTTTTGATCAAGAATATAGTACTGGGTACACTCCAGCTCCAGGTCTTTTTAAGGGCGAATTTTATTGTCCTGACCGTGCTGCACTTTTACTGCGGACCGCAGATATTTTACTTAATTCTTTTCATCATCGTCCACGCTCCCATGCCTTGATGACTCGACTGCAACAATTAATTGACGAATGGAAGCCAGACATTATCCACGCCGAAGAACTCAGAATGGGCCGTTTACTGTTAGGCCTGAAACATAAAACTAAAAAATTTAAAACTACCTGTACCTTCCACAATGTCGAATCTGATCTCATTACAGATACAGGATCATCACCATTTACATTCTGCCAATCATTAATCGACTGGCAACACACTCGTTCTTTGAAAAATCTCGAAAAAAATATCATTAACTCTTTAGATCTCGCGTTCGCCTACTCTGAACAGGACCGGTTGCGCTACCAGAACCTGTATCCAAATACAAAATGGAGCGCAACTCGCAACGGGACTCGAGCATCTAATCTCTTACCTCCATTGTCAGCAGAGGGATCTAAGATTTTATTTGTGGGCTCTTTATCCTACAAACCGAATATTGACGGATTATTTTGGTTTATCAATAATGTTTTACCCCTGTTATCTAAAAACATCAGTCTAACAGTGGCTGGTTCAAAACCAACCGAAGCTGTCCGAAACACTCTCTCGCATTCTAATATCCGATTACTAGATACTCCAAAAGATCTTTATCCCGTCTACACTGAACACACGCTCTGCGTGATCCCTTTATTTGCAGGAAGCGGAACTCGTGGAAAAATTCTCGAAGCCTTAGCACACAAACGCATGGTGATTAGTACACCACTTGGAGCCGAAGGGCTAAATCTAATGTCAGGACAGGGCATAGTGTTAGCTTCTACGCCTAAAGAATTTTCTGAAAAAATTAATTATTTTGTCAAACACACGTACGAACAACAGCGCTGTGCCAACGATGGACGCGAAACTGTAATACGCGAATATGACTGGAGTGTTGTCGCAGCACAATTAAAAGAGGCCTGGGAAAAATGCATATCTTAATAATCAAACTTGGAGCCCAAGGCGATGTAGTACGCACTACCTCCCTCATACCTGGGTTAAAAAAACTATATCCACTCATGCAACTAACATGGGTCACAGCTAAAAATGCACTTCCGCTTGTCTCTCACCTACCAGACATTCAAAATGTCTATGCAATTGATGATTTTCATCCCACTCTTTACGAACACACTTTGTTTGATTGGGTTATCTCACTAGATGACGAGCAAGAAGCCTGCGCACTTGCTAGCCGTCTTAAATATAAAAAGCTCTCTGGCGCCTACGAAGACTCGGACAAGCGCGTTTATACATCAGACTTAGCTGCTTGGTTTGGAATGGGAGTTTTGCGTTCACAAGAAAATGGAGGATTACAGTTTGCAAATCAACTCAAAAAACAAAACCAACGCAGCTTTGGCGAGATCCTTTATGAGTGCCTTGGGCTCCCAATGCCAATTGCGCGTCCACAAATTACCATTGGACACTTGCCTCACATGGTTAACACTGATCCAAACCGACTCATTATTGGTCTAAACACATCGGCAGGCGCTCGCTGGAAATATAAAAGCTGGGGCGAAGAACAAACCGTTCAACTCGCAAAGCGTTTACATGACGAACTATATGCCAATGTATTAATACTAGGAGGATCCCAAGAGGCTACACGAAATCAACGCATTGTCGCTCAAGCTGCAAGACCATATGTACTCGAAACCCCATCCAACATGGATCTGCTCAGCTTTGCGGCGCTTATAGCAAAATGTGATTTACTGGTATCAAGTGATTCACTTGCTATGCACTTTGGTATTGCACTAGAAAAACCAGTAATTGTATTTTTTGGTCCGACTTCATCTGCCGAAATTGACCTATTCGGCTTAGGCGAGAAAGTTGTTACTCCACTACCGTGCCGTTGCTGTTACTTGAAAGGCTGCTCCGTGCGTTACCACTGCATGGAGAGTATACCAGTCGAGCGCTTACTTAACGCTGTAGTACACTGGCTGCCAGCAATTCGTAAGGCTGCGTAAATTAAGCATTTACTAATATTTAGAAATCTTTTGACTCTTTTGGTTTAATTATCAATAATAAGAAATTACACGGTTTAAGAGGAACCAAAAATGCAATTAAAGCGCCTAGAAATACAAGGATTTAAGTCCTTTAAAGACAAAACAGTTATTCGATTTGACCATTCCATAACCGGTATTGTTGGTCCAAACGGCTGCGGAAAATCAAATATAGTAGACGCTTTTTTTTGGGTTATGGGAGAGCAATCCTATAAGCACATGAGAGGTAATACGAGCTCAGATTTGATTTTCAATGGGAGCGACAAATATACACCCCTGGGCTTTGCAGAAGCCACTTTGATTTTAGAAGCCGACCCAATCGATAAAGACCCACCCACTGGGGCTACTTCTCAAGATATTCCATTTTTTCTTAGAGCAAAAGAAATTGCAGTTACAAGACGAGTGTATCGTGCTGGCGAAGGTGAATATTTTATTAATGGACTACCGGTTAGACTAAAAGACGTCCAAGAATTATTTATGGATACCGGTGTTGGCACAAAAGGATACTCCATAATTGAACAAGGACAAATAGGCAAAATAGTAAACGCAAAACCAGAAGAAAAACGTATTCTCATCGAGGATGCCGCAGGCATTTCAAAATACAAAGCGAGAAAAAAAGAATCCCTAAGAAAAATCGAAGCCGCCACGCAAAACCTGGCGCGTTTAAGTGACGTTATCCAAGAAATCGAAAAAAATCTTCACTCACTAGAAAGACAAGCTCAAAAAGCAAGACTCTATCGCAAATATAAAGACGAACTATTAAACAAAGAAATGACCTGGGGGAGAAGAAAAAGAAAAGTTCTAGAACTGAAATTAGAAAATTTAAAAAATGAAAAATCTATAATTCATCAAGAAACAGAAGCAATGCGAGCGGAGCTGCAAACAAAAGAAACCGAAATAGAAACACATCGCATAGAAAATCTGGCACTATCTAAGCAAATAGAAGAGATTGGCCTGAAAGTTCAAATTTTCTCTAAGGAATTGACAAAACTGCAAAGTGATCTTGAACTCTCAAAAAAACGCCAAGAAGATTTTTTGAATCAACTACAAACGCTCGAAACCGAAAAAACGCGTCTAGAAGCAGAAACACAATCCGATCAGGCACTATATCTAAATCAAAAAGAGCTCTCCCAAAAAGAAGACAGCGAATTTCAAATTATTTTGAACCAACTTAAGCACTTAGAAGATCAAACTAGAGAAAAAAGATCCCAGTCTGAGGATTTTAGAACTAAACGAGATAATTGTCAGAATGAATTGCTGTTACTACTATCTGAAAGCTCTGAATTAAAAACAAAAATTTCTTCTTGGAAAATAAAACTAGAATCATATGACGAACAAATTGAAAAACTAGAGAGCCGGAAAAAAGATTATGCTGAAAAAAATAAAAATTCACTTTTAGAAAAGGACAAAACACAGCACGCTTATCATTATAAACTTCAAGAAAAGACGCTCTTACAAGAGGGTTTTCGACTTGAGACCGAAAACGCAAAATCACTGGACATGGAGCTTCTTCAGTTAACAAACGCAAAAGATAAGACATTTCAAGAACTGCACCAAATACAATCGCGACTCGAAAGCCTAAAGGAGCTAGATAGAACCTATGAGGGGTATGGAGAAGGGCCAAAGACGATTTTAAATTGGGCAAATCAAAATAATTCAGAAAATGATTATCATGCCCTTGTTGATGTAATAGAAATTAAGACTGGACACGAAACCCTGGTTCATGGGTGGTTCAGAAACACACTTGAAACGGTTTTAGTTAGCGCGCCACAAGACATCCATAAACTTTTTCAGTCAAAAGAACTTTGCCCGCTAATGAACACCTGGCTTCAAATCGGAACACCAAAAAGCAAAAACCTCTATGATTTTCAAAACGCCAAAAAAGGTCTTGAAGCACTTAACCTAGAAGTTATTGGAGCACTCTCAAGCGTTATCAATCCAAAGATGAATATTAATGCTACATTAAAAGAGATCGTTAACACAATGACTTCTGGCGTAGTCATTGTGCGTTCGTTGACCCCATTCTTGGAGTTAAATACAAAAAGCATTATTGACACCTATGAATCTCTGTATCTCCAAGGAATCGTTACACCCCAGGGTGACGTTTTAGATAAAAATTTGGTCATGAAGCTTGGTTCGCTAGAAACCACACCACTAGCTATAATTTTACAAAGAAAAAAGACAATTCAGGAATTGGAACACGGCCTCAAAGAAATAGAAACAAAATATAAAGACAAATTACTGGTTTTAGAAAACACAAATGCTGTCTTTACAAAAAAGCAAGATGATATAAAAGCAATCAACGTAAAAATCCAAGTGTTAGACATTCAGCTTGCTACTCTTGAAAAGGACATTGCACAAACAGAAAACTCATTGCAAGACACAAATAACCACACGAGTCTTTTACAAGCTGAAATAGAAAGTATACAGCTACAAAAGCAAAAGGAATCAGAAGAACAAAATATTTTGAGTTTACAAATCAACGAAACCAACACCAAATGCTCTCAAAAAGAAAATGAAATTTCAAAATATGGAGAAATACTAGCAAAAAACGAAATAGAGCTGAAAGAATTGGAACAAGAAACAAATAACATAAAATCAAAAGAAAATACCCAAAGAGACAATCTTTTTACCAGGAAAAAAGATTTAGAATCACTCACAGTATTGCTTAGAGAAAGGGAGCGACGGGTTTTTGAAATAAAAAATCAAATCTCAAAGCTAAACTTCGAATCAGAAAAAACAAAATCAGGTGACGAAAGTTTAGAAAGCGGAATTAACACTGCACTAAATAATCTTACCCAATCAAACGAAGTACTATCTCAAGGTAAAGATCAAACCGAGCAAACTCACAGCAAAATCGAAGCAAATCAAAACCGAATCAAAGAGTTACACAAGTTAATAGAAGAAAAAACCTCTTTAGAAAATCAAACGTCACTTGAAATAGAAAAATTTTCAGTAGAATTAAGCTTTCACATTCAAAGTCTAGAAGAAAAATACGGAACCGGCTGTTTTGATCAATCACAGTTAGTACCCATTCAAGAAGAAATGGAAGCTCCAATCATCACACTGGAGATGAGCACAGAAGAAGAAAAACTCTTAGGTGAAACTGTAGAAAAACTGCGAGAACGAATAAGGCGTCTTGGCGAAGTAAACGTCATGGCGATAGAAGAATATGAAGATATCAAAAAACGTTACGATCACTTGACCACGGAGAAAAAAGATCTAGAGCACTCAATTGAAGATCTCAAAGAAGCTATTGATTATATTAATAAAACTTCTGAGGATAGATTTAAAAAAGCTTTCGAAACGATTTCAAATAAATTCGAAAAACTTTTTCCTATAATTTTTGGCGGAGGGCAGGCCAATTTGGTTTTAGTTTATCCAGAGGGAACGCAGGATGTGTTAGAAGCAGGGGTGGACATTTTGGCTCAACCACCAGGCAAGAAAATATCCAATATAACTTTACTTTCTGGTGGAGAAAAAGCTTTAACAGCCGTGTGTCTTATTTTTGCAATATTTATGATAAAGCCTTCACCTTTTTGTGTGCTAGACGAAGTAGATGCACCTTTGGATGATGCCAATATTGGCAAATTTAATGCTCTTCTTAAGGAAATGTCTACACAAAGTCAGTTTATTTTAATCACACATAATAAAAAAACCATGGAACTCAATGACACACTTTACGGCGTAACCATGGAAGAACCAGGCGTCTCCAAGATGGTCTCGATTCAGATGAATTAATAATAGTTGACTAATTTGATTAGTTATAATATAACATTAGTCGTTGTATGAGCATTAATATTAAATATATTAATGATTTTAATATGTTATATAAAGAACAAAAAACTTCTATAATAGCAATATTTTCACTATTTTTTGTAATTTTCTCTAGTTGTTCAAACCGGTATCTGCTCTCCAGAGATTACGGAGCCGAACTTCGCGAAACCCCAAGAAACCTAAATCAAAACCAAACAACTATCCTGTTTTTAATCGACGGGCTCTCTGTGCCTGTTTTTCAAAACTCACTCGTACACAACAATATAGCCGAAACTCAAAGATTTTTTTCGTCTCCAAACGGAAAAATGCTTTTAGGAAAAGCCGTCTTCCCCACTCTTACATATCCAAACATTACTTCTATCTTAACAGCGCAACCAATACACAAACACCCAATAATAGGCAACAAACTTTACGAAAAAGGGCAAATTATTAATTTCGAAAAACCATTAAATACTCAATTATTAAATAGAACCCTCATAGGACAAACTATATTTTCTAGGTTAGCAGAAAATTATCTAAAATCCGTAAGCCTTTCACACAGTTTTAGCTCTGGAGCAAATATTGGACTAGGCATTGATATTGAAGCAGGAATTGCTTATCTAAAAGAAGATTTTGCAAAAGTAGATCAGAAAATTATTGCCTCACTTGAGAGCCTACTCACAGAAACAGAACCAACACTGTGGCCACATTTTATTTTTGTTCACCTTATTGGAGTAGACGCACTCTCACACAAGTATGGACCCTATTCACCACAAGCAATGCAATACTTAAACCAACTCGATAAAGAACTTGGTAGAATATATAAAATTTTAGCCAGAACTGAACAACGCGGCAAAAAAATCACCAGCCTTTTAACTTCTGATCATGGATTTAGCGAAATAAAAAAGTTTGCTGATCTAGAGACATTCATTAATAAATTG
>JACRAO010000134.1 GCA_016213345.1 Bdellovibrio sp.
AAAAGTCCTTTCTTATCACGTATCGCTCCGGTAAATGACCCTTTTACATGCCCGAAAAGTTCGCTATCCAATAAGTTCTCATTAAAAGCAGAACAATTGACAGTAACAAACTGATTATCTTTTCTGCTTGAATTGAAATGAATAGCTTTAGCAATTAACTCTTTTCCGGTTCCATTTTCACCTTGTATCAAAACAGTAGATTCTGAATTTTTAAGTTTATCTAACATGGTATAAAGATCTTGCATTGGTTTTGCCTTACCAATCATGGAGTGATAGCTGTAACGAATTCCAAGTTGGGTATTTAATGCATTGATTTTTTCTTCCCGTTTAGAAATCTCAGTATGAAAAGTAACAATCTCTTGAGCTACTAAATCTACGAGTTCCAATAAATATTTTTTTTCTGCGGGTGTTAAAATTTTTAATTTATGAACATTTTGAAAAAAACCATCTGATGAAATATTCAAATTCTCTAAATAAGCCTTAGCCTTCAGTTTTAATTCTTGCGAAACTTCTTTATCAACGAAACAATACGCAAAGACATGGCCAAGACAATCATTTTCCACAATAATACGAGATACCAAAATATTTTCTACCCCCAACGGACCTTCTAAGAAAAAATGCGTTTTGTCTGATTTAACAGCTTTTTCATAAGAATTAGCTATAGTTTTTAATACCAGTTCTTTTCCTTGTTCGCTGCCGAAAAGGTAAGAACAAATGGGATTTCTGTAAATTCGAGTTTTGTCTGCTGGATCATAGTTTTTAATTTGTCCCTTATCATCCACAAAAAAAACATCAGTACTAAACCATTGGCCCAGTATTTCTTCAAGTTTTCTGATCACATGAATATGTTTTAGTTCTTCCCAGTTAATCATACACATTACCTCACTAGTATTTTTATCGGATGTTTTTTGACAAGTATTAATTTTTGTAGAGTTTCTTAACAGCTTAGTCTATATTTCCCTTAAAATTTAATGAGTTAGCAATATATTAATTTTGCTAAAAGATTATACAGGACTTAGACTTTATAGACATGATATAAAACCAAGGATATTCTAAATATGGAAGAAAATATATTTTTTGATTATGCATCTACCACTCCATGCTGCACAGCAGCGCTTGAGGCAATTCAAGAATTTTCTGTAAAGAAATTTGGAAACCCTTCGTCAAAACACAGTTTTGGGAACATGGCTAACACAGCAATTAAAGAAGCAAGATTATTCTTTGCAGATATATTTAATACACAACCAGAGCAAATTTTATTTACAGGCAGTGGGAGCGAAGCCAATAATCTGGCTCTGTATGGAATTTGCTTAGACTATTTGTCAAAAAATTTAAAAAATACTTTTAACTCGCCACCTAGAATTCTTGTATCTTCTATTGAGCATCCATCTGTAAAACAGACAGCACTCTCGTTGAGCCCTTATGGAATAGATGTTCAATGCATTCCGGTTAACAAAAACGGCCAAATTAAACTTGAGCAATTCATGGATCTCATAACTCCACAAACCCTTTTAGTGAGTATCCATCAAGTCAATAACATAATTGGTTCCTTACTTCCCGTTGAAGAACTGGCTAGGATTGCAAAAACAAAATGCCCAAGCCTCATTTTTCATACAGATGCAGTCCAAGCTTTTGGGAAAGTGCAAACAGCCCGTGCGCCATCTACATTAGATTTGACAAAAATTGATTTAGTTTCTCTTTCAGCACATAAAATTGAAGGGCCAAAAGGCGTGGGCGCTCTAATTGTGCTTAATGAAAAATTACTTCACTCAGGGCTAAGACCACTCATTTGGGGAGGAGGCCAAGAACAAGGTTTTCGCTCTGGCACTCAAAATCCAGGCCTAATTTCTGCTTTCAAAATCGCATCACAAAAAGCGGTGGCAGAACAAGATCAAGTGACACGACACACACTAGCGCTGCGAAATTATTTACTGGCATCTTTAAAAAATAAAAAGCTACTTACCGCAAATTTAGACAGCCCACTCCGCCTGAACTCTCCTTTGGATACTCAGATTAGCGTCCCTCATATTATTAATTTAAGTGCCCCAGGTTTTCCTAGCGGGCCTTGGGCCAAATTACTAGAAGAAAAAAATTGTATAGTTTCGACTGGTTCTGCTTGCGGATCAAGAAAGGAAGAATCAGACGAAGTCCTACTAGCCATTGGATTATCACCAAAAAATCAAGCATCACAAGCAATTCGCATCAGTTTTTCGATGAGAAATACACTTCAGGAAATCGATATTTTAACAAATGCAATAGAAAGCACACTCAATCAAATGGCTAGACTTGCTTAACTGAAATCAGTTGCGCCGTTACTGTTACAAAACCCACTAAATTATGTTACCACTTATATCTATGATTTCTCATGCTGTCCTCTTAAGATATCACGAAATTGCTCTCAAAGGTGGCAACAGGCATTGGTTTGAAAACCAATTAATACATAACACACAAAAAACTATTCAAAAAATTTGCAAATCAAATACTATACTTTCGATAACCAAACAAAGAGGTAGAATTTTAATTCACACAGAACAAAATTTTGAACATGCACTTGTGTATGTTTTTGGTATTTCAAGCTTTAGTCCAGTTTTAGTTTTGCCTACTCAATTAGAAGAAATCAAAAAAATAACCATACAGGAACTAACTTCAATAATGAGTGACCCAGCCCCACCTAAAACCTTTCGCATTACAACACGACGGTCAGACAAAACACTAGTAAAGTCTTCAGTCGAATTAGACGCACTTTTAGGAGCTGAAGTTTTAAAGTACTTTCCCCAATTAAAAGTAAATCTAAAAAAACCTGACCTTAATTTAGGTGTGGAAATTAGAAATCAAAATACTTTTTTATGGACTCGAAAGCACAAAGGTTTGGGGGGAATACCAGTTGGCATAAGCGGTCATTTTCTTTGTCTCTTATCTGGTGGGATTGACTCTCCTGTTGCTGCCATACAAATGTCAAAAAGAGGAGCGCAAATTTCATTAATCCATTTTCATGGAGCGCCATTTATAGGAAACGAGATATTAGATAAAATCGAAGCACTTTCTAAAACAATCAGTTTGTATCAGCCAGAATCGGTGTCACTTTATATTGTGCCCTTTGGAAAACTGCAAGAACAAATTGCGTTAAATACGTCAGTAAAAGTTAGAACCATTCTCTACCGCAGAATGATGATCAGGATTAGTTCTGAATTAGCTAAAAAAATCAAAGCTCAAGCTCTCATTACTGGCGAAAGCCTGGGCCAAGTAGCCAGTCAAACCATAGAAAATTTAATCAATATAGAGGCTGTATCTTTATTGCCACTTCTAAGGCCCCTTATTAGTTTTGATAAAGATGAAATTATAGAGCTGTCTAAAAAATGGGGAACGTATGAAACATCAATTCAACCCACATTGGATTGTTGCACACTTTTTGCAGATAAACACCCGGAAACAAAATCTAAAATAGAACTTTTAGAAAGGGAAGAAAGCAAACTCGATCTAAATCAATTAAAAAATATAGCATTATCTGAAATCACACAAATAAGATTGTAGATAGCGAATTTTCTTCTGCAGACATGCTAGCTAATTCCATTGGCATAGCGACAAGTGCTCTCGTTGTGTTTGCCTTTGAGTCTTAACCAGCAGATATCTATAAATTATCAGCGTACTAGCAGTTTCTGAAAATTAACTGTCATATTACCATTTAACCAGTTTTGTGGACCAACCCATTTGTGTAAAATTTTAAAATCAGAACTCAAAATAAAAGTTTCAGGGTACTTATATATTCCAAACCTTGCAGCAACACTGTTTGTTGGATCCAAAAGTAGCGTAACTTGAGAAGGATATTTCTTATTCGGTATTACCTTCCACGCATCCTCCCATTTTTGGTCGTATTCTATAAACACCCATTGAAGTTTTATAGAAGTGTCATTATTTTTATAATTGTTTATAAAATTTAACATAGCAGGCAACTCTTCTAAGCACGGTGGACACCAACTTGCCCAGAAATGTAATACAATAACTTTTTCTTTAAAATCATAGAGTCGGCAGTTTTTTCCATCTTGATCCTTCAGTTCAAAATCAGGCACCTGATTGCCGGGAAATAGCGCCTTTTTGACAGACATAGTTTGACAATCAGATAAATAATAAGCAAAAACTACGCCTGTTATTAATAAAACGGTTCCAAATATAAGTGATCTATGCTTTTTTGACATTTCTTGTTAATACACAGTTTTAAGTGTTTAAACACTAGGTTGCAAGAAGTTTCTTTTATAAGTTATAATAAGAAGAGGTATTATGAGTCACGCTTTAGTTCTCAATGCCAGCTTTGAGCCATTACATGTTGTGAGCTGGCAAAGAGCAATACAACTTTTGTTTCAAGGTAAAGTCGAAGTGATTGAAGAATCTGATCAAGAAGTCAGAACTATCAAATTTACTATCAAAATTCCGGCAGTGCTAAGACTTTTAAAATACATTCCCATTAAAACAAAAAAAGACATGATCCGCTTTTCAAGAGCAAATGTTTTTTTGAGAGACAATCACACATGTCAATATTGTGGTAAAAAGCAACCCAAATCAAATCTAACACTCGATCACATTACTCCAATCGTACAAGGAGGCAGGAAGTGTTGGGAAAATATCGTTACCGCTTGCAAACTTTGTAATCAACTCAAGGGGGGCAGAACTCCGCAAGAAGCTGGTCTACATTTAATACGAAAACCAAGTAAACCAAATTGGCTACCTGCTGCATTTCTGCAGTTTAATCTGAGTATTACTCCACAGCGCTGGCGCATATATTTAAATGTAAAATCAGAACTTAATACGACGGAAGAATAGGGGACCCTTAGCTATATTTATTGCTTTTTTTGGGAAAATCTGATCACTTATAAAAGTGGCACTAGCACAAAAAAACACGAAAAAGTTTGAAAATATCCTAGAACTCTACGGTGATCTCATCTATGACATTTGCGTTAATATTTTATGGTCAAGTTCTCTTGGACAAGTAGCCTTTAAAACAACTATGAAAGAAATTAAGCATGAACTGAAAGCAAATCCTTATTTTGATTACAAGCGTGCATTTGTTTTAAAGATTACATATGAAAAACTTGGTTTTGCGTATCAGAAAAATATAAAAAAACTAACTCCAGCAGAACAAATAATGCTAGACACTTATTTGAGTCTAAATGATAAAATTAATCAATTTGATTCATATTTCCATCGATTACCGTTCGCTGACATGTTCTTATTGCTCATAAGAGATAAACATGGTCTGCCATATACTGAGATTGCCGCTGCCATGAACACATCCGAAGACTCACTTAAGACTCAAAGACAAATGGCTTATAGAACACTAGAAGAATGGATTTGGGAAACACAATGAGTATAAACTGCTTTGAGTGGAACAATCAGCTCTCTAACTTACTTGACGGCACACTAAAGGGTGAAAATAAAATCAAAAATGACGAACATCTTAAAAAATGTTCTACTTGCCAAAAACATTACGATCATACACTCATCATTTTTTCCACTCTTTCACAACAAAAAAGAGAAATTCTACCTGCTCAACTCCGAAAAGAACCATTGACACATTTGCTACACAGTATTCCTCAAGAGTTTTTTTCTCACAAAGGAAAAACATATTGGCAAAAAACCCCTTGGTACATTCGCGCAGGAACCCAGGGAATCCTCTTTTTTATAATTGCCTTTTTCTTAATTACACTCACTCCAAAGTTAAAATCTCTTTATGAAAGAGAAAAAAATCAAAATCAAGGCGTTTTGGACCCTTTTTCATTAAAACTTGAAGAAGAATCTCAAGAAAATATTCATGAAGCAAGTCAACAACAGCCACTCACACGTGGAAACTTAACAATTGCCGCACAAAAAGAGCCAGATGAAGCTTTTTTAGGCGAATTAGATGAAAATGACTCTGAAACAAATAATACGCAAAAGGAAAATATAGCACAAGAAATTTGGAGATTTCATATAAAAACAGATAGCCCACATGAAATGCGTCTAAAAATTTTAAAACTTTTTACAGAACTTAAAATTTCTCCACAAACTCATGGCACAGGTGGCATAGAAGCTCCAGGTGGCATACAGTTTGATTTACAGGTTACCCAAGAACTTGCTGAGAAAATAAAAAACCACCTAACTATGTTTTTCCCAAAAAATAAAGATAACGCAATAGATAACGCAATAGATAACGAAAATAGCACCAACATACAAAGCACATTTACTTGGTATAAAAATAAAGTCAAAAGAGCACAACCCAACGGAATAGCAAGAGTTGTCATTTGGCTTTCTCAGGTCTAGTACACTGGAACATTAATTTTTTAATAGACTATTTTAAATTATTTCATTCGTGATGGCGCGGCATCCTGCCTCTGGGACCCTTTGTCGTCCCGTCCATGGGACTCGGACATCCTGTCCTTCCCAAGGCCCTCCCTCATGAAATAATTTAAAATAGTCGGTATATGCAAAAAATTAATGTTCCAGTGTACTAGTATCTTAACCGCTATGGAGACGGAGCGGGGGGAGGTAAAGACAAATGCCACTTAAACCAATCATTATACCAGTCAATCTCTACTGGTCCTTTGATATATATACTGGTTGAATCTGAACCAGGAACATTTGTAAAAGCTTCATCTATTGATTCATTGCCTAAAAAATGTTGCGGGGGGCCCTGCTGTGCAGTGGCCACACCTCTTGAATCCAGAGCATGGGTATTACCATCTTTTTTAGGATCTTTTTTTTGATTTTGTTTGTGCTTTATTTGCGAATTAACAGAATATATTATTTTTCCACGACTATCATCAATATATTGTTTATTTCTATTTTGAGTCGTAGCACCCCCTTGACTAGTATTGGTTTTACTGAGTTCTTGAAAAAGCTTTGTTGTTTTTTCTGCAGTTTTTGTATCCCATTCTCGAATTTGTGCTAAAACCCTCTGTTTGTCCGCCTTCATTATCTTTTTATATTTTTCCATTTTTGCCACAAAGGCTGGATCAAAATATTTCAGTGCTGCCTGATATTCTTTTTCTCTATACTTTGGTGTGCCATCATTGTTTCGTACAATAACAGATAAGGTGCCTAAACTTGGATTTTTAGGGTCTCTAGGAATTTCTTTATAGTCTACAAAATCTTCTTTTTGTAATTGTGTAGGCAGATTGTCAATATAGAGATCATAATTAAAGTCTGGAGCCTGTTTTAGATTTTTTGAGATTTGCTCTAAATCTGCCCAAGTATATAAATAAGGCACTTGTGGTTTTAAAGGTGGATTACGCACAAGTCTCATAATTTCAAAATTCCATTGTCCATTGTCTCCGGTGCTTGAATCATTTAGTTTTGCAGCCATGTCTGAAATCTGCAGAATAGCCTTTCTGGCATCGATAATCCAAAGATCGTGTAGAGCAATATAGCGTTCTTTACACTCTTGTATAGTTTCTGTTACTTGTCCTGGCCCATAATCAAGTATACAGAAATCATCCAAAGTAGCTTTGATGTCATCATTAGTTCTATTAATAGAATTCAAATCATTTATTTTTTCACTCAAAAACACAATCATATAAGTAAGCTGTTCAATAGCTTTTTGATAAAGGCAGGCTTGTCCACAATCAATGAAGCCTTCTCCCAGGGTTGGGGGATCGACATATGGCCCAGCATTTGGTTTTGTTTACTGTGATGGGACCGGCTGCCCGAGAGTTAGAGCAGGAATTGGAGGTGGCTTAATACCATTTGGCGTAACTGGCCTATATGAATCGTCATTGGGATTAGAGCGAGACTGATCTGCCCGACTAGAACTTAGAGTGCTTGCTTTCCCTTTTTTATCACCTGAATTGATATCAGAGTATGTAACTTGCTGAAAAACAAAGAAAAACACTGTCGTTACACAAATAATCTGTAGTGACTTTATGATCATATCATTATCCCCAATAATTTCTAGAACCTCTATGTAATTAGTATGCAAAAATCAGGCTAGAATTGACGCAATAGTAAATAAAAATTAACTTGTTGATATTTAACATTTATATATATATATATTATTTGAAAATTATATTATTTAAATAAAATAAGTTATTTTTTTGATTAATTTTTAGACACTATATTTATAAATAACATAAATGTACCTTTTTTAAGGCAAATTCGATGTTTTATAATGTGTATTTTTTTAGGATAGTGACTAAGACTTAAACAGTAGGTATTGTGAGAAGTTTCAGTAACAGTAACAGAAAACAGGAAACAGTTCAGTAACAGAAAACTGTCCTGTAAACTGTAACTGTAACCGTAACAGCAACTGTAACTGGGAACAGGAAACAGTTTAGTTGGTAAAATATTAAATAATTTTTTTATTTAGGATAAACCAATCGATATATCAAGCCTCCTAGTTTATATGCTAACTCAAACAGCTCAGCTTGATTAATCAAATGCAATATCCTTTGTGTCTCACGCAATGAGCCAAGTGCTATAGAATAAAATCTTCTCTTATCTTTTAAGGATGGTTTTGTACTACCTTCAGAAATATTCAAAACGATACTAGAACTAGCTCTGGTAAGCTGATCCTTGAGAATACGGTTAGTCTTAACTTCCTCGCACCCCTTGAATAATTGAACTGTCATTTCATAAGCAATAAAGCCTTTTAACATTTTCATAAATACCACCTTTCTTTTTTTCTTTTTTATTTTTCTTTCTTTTTTTAGTTTCATTTTTTTTTGGTTCCTACCCTAGGTGAGAACCAAAAAAAAATGAAACTAAAAAAAGAAA
>JACRAO010000137.1 GCA_016213345.1 Bdellovibrio sp.
ATAGAAATTATGAAGGATTTATGAAGCATACACGAATTAAGGGAAGGTCAGCGTATTCATGATTACAGTACTTTTTGGCCCACCAGGGTCAGGCAAAGGCACACAGGCAAAGTTTCTAGTTGAAAAGACGTTTCTGCCACAGCTTTCTACGGGTGATATGCTACGGACAGCTATTGGCCATGAGACTTCTTTGGGTAAAAAAGCAAAAATTTATATGAACAAGGGAGCCCTGGTGCCCGATGAAGTTGTTATTGAGTTAATTAGAGAGCGGATTGGGGCTAGAGATTGTCAAAAGGGATTTTTTTTAGATGGTTTTCCAAGAACGTTGCCTCAAGCCGAAGCTCTTGATGTAATGCTAACAGGTTTAGAAAAGAACGTGGATAAGGCAGTTCTTTTTCAAATTGATGATTCTGAGTTGGTTGGTCGTCTTTCTGGTAGGAGAACCTGTTTAAAGTGCCATTCGATGTATCATATTAATACAAATAAGCCAAAAAAGCTTGGTATTTGTGATAAGTGTAATTCTGTTTTAGCACAAAGAGATGATGACAAAGCTGAAGTTGTTCAGAATCGGCTAAAGGTTTACCATGAGCAAACGTCGCCTTTGATAGATTATTACAAAAGTCAGAACAAGTTAGTTACTATCAATGCGGCTTTGCCGTCTGAACTAGTTTTCAAGTCTTTGGTGCAGGCATTGGGGGCTTGAGATTATTATAAATGTTAACTTTAAAATCAGAAAAAGAACTCGCTCTGATATTGCAGGCTAGTCAGGTGGTTGCGAATATTTTGAATTAAATTAAGTCAATCGTAAAACCTGGGATTTCGACAGCCAGTATTGATGATTATGCTGATAATATGTGTAAAGAGTTTGGGGTGTTGCCTGCTTTTAAGGGGTATAGGGGATTTCCCAGGAGCATTTGTATTTCTATCAATGATGAAGTTGTTCATGGAATTCCCAATCCAAACAGATACTTGCAGGAGGGGGATATTGTAGGGCTGGATTTTGGTGTAATTTGTGAAGGGTGGTACGGAGATGCTGCGATTACTGTGGGAATAGGAAAAATATCAGAAAAGGCTCAGAAACTAGTTGATGTTACAAGAGAAAGTCTAAATTTAGGAATAGCACAATGTGTAGAAGGAAACAGACTTTTTGATATTGGATTTGCTATACAAAACTATGTTGAAGGCTTTGGTTACAGTGTGGTAAGGGAATTTGTTGGCCATGGCATTGGTCGAGCTTTGCATGAGGAACCCCAAGTTCCAAATTATGGTTCTAAGGGAAAGGGAATGCCATTAAAGGTGGGCATGGTACTTGCCATAGAGCCAATGATTAATGCTGGCGGTAAAGAAGTAAGAGTATTGGAGGACGGTTGGACGGCTGTTACTGTGGATCACTCACTTTCGGCTCATTTTGAGCATACGGTAGCAATTACTCCTAATGGACCAGAAGTTTTGAGTGTTTTAAAATAAAAAGGTTTTATTGGAGTGAAAAATAGGTTAGGTTAGGGACTTTATGAAGGTAAGAGCATCGGTTAGAAAAATATGTGATAAGTGTACGGTTATTCGTCGCAAGGGTGTTGTGCGTGTGATTTGCAAGAATCCTCGACATAAACAAAGGCAAGGTTAATTATGAAAGGTAGGGCATAAACAGTGGCTCGAATTGCGGGTGTTGATCTTCCGAGAAATAAGAGAATGGAAATTGCGTTGACTTATATTTACGGAATTGGAAAGTCCTCGGCAAAAAAAATTTTGCAAGATGCAGGCATTGATTTGAATAAAAAAACTGACTCTTTAATTGAAACAGAAATCGCAAAAATTAGAGAAATTATTGATGGATCTTTTAAGGTCGAAGGTGATTTGAGACGCGAAGTGAGTATGAATATTAAGCGACTTGTGGATTTAGGTTGTTATCGCGGTACTCGTCATCGGAGAGGACTGCCAGTGCGTGGACAAAGAACACATTCAAATGCCAGAACACGCAAGGGTCCGGCTGTAGCAATTGCTGGCAAGAAGTCTGTTAAAGCAATAAAATAAGTTTTAGGTGGTGAAAAGATATGAGTGAACAAAAAATCGAAACGCCAAAGGCATCTCAAACTACGGCTCCTGTTGCAACTCCTATAAACACTGGTGCTGCAGAAGCGGTAGAAGTGACGCCTAAAAAAGTTAAAAAGACAAAAAAAGCAGTTTCTACAGGTAATGTGTATATTCTAGCTACATTTAATAATACAACAATTACGATTACAGATAATATGGGAAATACTATTTGTTGGTCCAGTGCAGGGGCGAAAGGCTTTAAAGGTTCCAGAAAAAATACCCCATTTGCAGCACAAGTGGCTGCTGAAAGTGCTGCACAAAAGGTATTAGAAAATGGAATGCGTTCCGTACAAGTTTTTGTCAGCGGTCCTGGCTCAGGAAGAGAAAGCGCACTGCGTGCTTTGTCGTCGGCGGGATTAAGAATTACTTATATTGAGGATACCACACCAATTCCGCACAATGGGTGTCGGCCACCGAAACGGAGAAGGGTTTAGACTTATGGCTCGTTATTGCGAAAGTGTATGTCGTATTTGTAGACGTGAAAATCACAAACTTTTTTTAAAAGGGGATCGTTGTTATATGGATAAATGCTCTTTTGAAAGGCGCAGTTATCCACCAGGGCAGCATGGACAAGGAAGGCTTAAGTTTTCAGAATATGGGCTTCAACTGCGAGAGAAACAAAAGATTAAGAGAATGTATGGTTTATTAGAAAAGCAATTTAGGAATTTATTCGAAAAAGCGGAGCTTGCAAAGGGGATTACAGGTTCTAATTTATTAGTGATGTTAGAGTGTAGACTTGATAATGTGACATATAGATCAGGATTTGCCAATTCTAGAACTGAGGCTAGGCAGCTTGTTAGACATGGGCATTTTAGTGTCAATGGTCGAAAGGTCAATATTCCTTCATATTTAGTTTCTAAGGGGGATACCATCGAGGTTCGCGAAAAAAGCAGGAAATGTACTAGGGTATTGGGCGCATTAGAAGCGGTGAAGCGAAGAGAAATTCCACAATGGTTAGAGCTTGATCCCAATGTTTTTAAGTCTACTATAAGAGATTTGCCGAATAGAGATGATTTGACAGCTCCTATGGAGGAGAGGTTAGTAGTTGAGTTGTACTCAAAGTAGATTCTACTACAATACCCCGCATTGCTTATACAGGAGGTATAAGCGAGGGGAAAATAAGGAGATAGGAAATATATGTTAGAAAAAAACTGGAAAGATTTGATTAAGCCAAAGGCGTTAGATGTAGATAAAGATACATTAACTCCTTTTTATGGAAAATTTGTTGCAAAACCATTAGAAAGAGGATTTGGGTTAACTTTAGGCAATTCGCTGAGACGAGTTTTACTTTCGTCACTTCAGGGGGCAGCAATTACTTCTGTTAAAATTGATGGAGCATTGCATGAATTTACATCTATTCCTGATGTGACCGAGGATGTTTCTGAGATTATTTTGAATTTAAAAGAAGTTAGATTTAAGTTATTTGCGGAAGATGCTGTTGTGCTAATTGACAAGACTGGACCTGTAGAGGTTAATGCATCTGACATAATTGTAACTGAACATGTTCAAGTATTGAATCCAGATTGTCATATAGCGACTTTAGAAAAAAATGGAAAGTTAAGAATAGAAATAAAAATTAGCCGAGGCCGGGGTTATATTTCTGCTGACAATAATAAAACTGATGATACTCCAATTGGTTGTATACTTGTTGATAGTTTTTTTTCGCCAGTTAAGCGTGTAAATTATACGGTGACACAAAGCCGGGTCGGGCAAAGAACGGACTATGACAAGCTTACTTTTGAAGTTTGGACGGATGGAGCTATTTTGCCAGAAGATGCAGTTTCGCTGGGATCAAAAATTTTGAAGGATCAACTTGCAGTGTTTTTAAATTTTGAAGAAGAACCGGAGCAGGTTGTAGTTCCACAAGAGATAAAATCTCCTCAGTTTAATCCCAATCTTTATCGTTCTGTTGAGGAGTTAGAGCTTTCAGTGCGTTCAGCAAATTGTTTACAAAATGCAAATATTAAATATATTTATGAGCTAGTTCAAAAAACAGAAGCTGAGATGTTAAAGACTAAGAACTTTGGGCGAAAGTCTTTAAATGAAATTAAAGATATTTTATCTCAGATGGGTCTAAGTTTAGGGATGAAGTTAGATAACTTTGTTCCTCCTACGCAGCCTCCTAAGCCTGTAGATTCAGATGTTGATGAAAATCGCATCTTAAGTGATCGTCAAAAGGCAGAAGAAGAAGGTGTTGAAGTCGAAGAACTAGATGATGTTGATGATTAAATATGAAGTGAGTTTTTTTTATGAGACACAATGTTGATGGTAGAAAATTTGGCAGGAATACGTCGCATAGGGGTGCGCTTTTTAGAAATTTAGCTAATGCTGTGATCGATAAGGAGCAAGTAATCACTACGGTGCAAAAGGCGAAAGAAGCAAGGCGGTTAGTAGATCGTCTCATAACTTTAGGCAAAGAAGGATCTTTGCATGCAAAAAGATTAGTTTTTAGTCGTACACGTGATCCAAACTCTGTTAAGAAACTTTTTTCGACTTTAGCTGAACG